>CAWUIT010000099.1:0-9513 GCA_963922345.1 uncultured Dokdonia sp.
TATCATATCAAGGATTTTTTGAGCAGGTTTATAGCCTTGAGCAGCAGATTGTTTAATAGCAATGTAGGTAATTATCATACCGTAGATAGCCTTAGATGATATATCTGCAACTGTGAAAAGTGCTTGTCTAAGTACGACGCCGTCTGCACTGTTCATAAAAACAGGAACTAGATAGGCAATAGGGTATAACGTCCAAGCAAACATCATTAACCAGAAAACTTTCATAATCGTAGAGGAAGTACCTCCAGTCATACCAGCTTTTGCGCTAGCAATACTTTTGCCTACGATTACATTCATTATAATAAAAAAGACGGTACTAATTGCACCCCAGATCATAAGTTGTGATGTATCACTTACCTCATATAACTGTCCTATATATCCAGTAATAATCATTCCCCACGCAGATATAATCAAAAAAGTCGCTTTTGAAAAAAGTTCCTTTTCTTTAAAATTTAGGACAATAAGCAGTTGAGTAAGTAAACAAGGAATGGTTACCATCCAGTTCACGTATCTAAAACCATTACTAAAGGTAAGTTGGTCAAGGGTGTAAACAGTACCATTAAATGTGAAAGAATCTGTCCATAGACTTGCTTGACTCACTAATATTAAGCCAGCACTCACCATAACAAAACAAGATAGAGCTGTAGCCGCCCGATATTTTGGAGCAACAAACTGTGATATAATTAGGAAAAAGACTAAGGCTGCAAGGTGTGCTCCTACGCCCATGGTTAATAGGTGATCAATTCCTTCAAATTGACCAACAGTGTAATCAAATAAATTTTCAATATTTCTCATAACAAATGGTTGATTAGTTACTTATAAAAATAGTTATCAAGGACATCATTACTTGTTAACTGATTGAGAATTAAGAAACATTTAGCAATGAGACGTCGCAAACACTCACTATTATGGAAATTAAATTTTACCAACTATCCTTCTGCGAGAGATTTGACCTTCTTTAAATCTTCTTCATTTGTGATATTTTTTTCTGCATCGTCTAGCAGTAACTTAATTTGATGCTTGATGTGTTCTTGAGAGTTCTCAATGTCACTCGGGACTCTAAGTAAAAACTTTAGGGATGTTACCAGTTTGATCATCATTATAAAGTCGTGCTTGCAATATTGTCTCAAAGACGCATATATAAAATAAGATAATTCAGAAAAATCTATGGTTTTAAGTCTTACCAGCGCTTCATCATCATCATTGGTAATATAACTTTTATCGCTCTTTTTAAGTCTATATGTAAAAAGTTCGGTAAGGTAATCTATACAAGTAATTGCTGTTCCAGGATCATTTATACCGGGGCTCATAGCTTTTAATGCAATTTCAGTAAGTTGTTTGAAGCCTAAGACATAGTTATTTTGAACAATTTCAGATCTTGAAAAACCAAAACACGTGTGCAATTTATTCTGTTGCTCTTCATTGAGTTCTTTATTAATTCTTGCAATTGGTGATTCTACAAGTATAAAAGTTCCTTTGGCAACAATAATATCAATTTTACAATCTGCCTCTTCGCATAAGTCAACAATAGAATCTAAAGCAATATCATTTAAATGTCCGGATTGCTTCGTGTTAAAAGAGTTCCAGGAGGTAGTATCTTCAAAGGTATCTTCCGATTTTACTTTAGATTCCTTTTCTGTAAGCGATTGCAATCTGTTCTTAGCTACACGATATATGTTATCTGTAATATTATTAATTTGAATAGATTGTGAGATAGAGTGTATAAAATATATAAAAGCAGCAAGAACGTGAATCCCAAGAATAATGCCGATAAGTACAGCAAAACCAGGGAGTTGGTATTTATCATCAGTAGGTTCTATACTAAGTAAAATGATAATGCAATAGATAATCGTAGCAATAAAAAAACCTAGCACATACTGATGTTTTTTATTAGATATCAGCCCAGGTAAAATTCTAGGAGAGTAATTGTTTGAAGCTTGATTAAGCAATAACATAACCATAGAAAATGAAAAAACCATCAATGTGAAAATGCCCCCTATAAAAGTACTCAAGAGCACTCGAGCAGTATCTGCATCATTTATTACAAGCCTTGGTGCGTGCTCGATAAGATATTTTGAGATACCACGATCCTCAGCATAGCCCATAATAAAGCCAAAGATGATTCCAATAAACGCAATGAGACTTGGATAAAACGCGATGTTACCCGTAATCTGGCTGTAAAATAATTTAATCTTTGTGTAGATAGTATTCATAGGGTACAATTTCTGTAAAAAAGCTAGACTGCGCCTTACATTTAGAACTAAGTTAACAACCTTTCTGGATGAGTAATTTTCTTTACGCTTTCGCGAAAGTAAAATAGCATTAAATCCTAAGAAATATTAATTTAGGGAAGCTTTCCTTTTAATAAATCGAAAATAAAACTTGATTTTGTTGCTTTTCTTTGAAAAGCAGAACTTAACAATAATTAAAATAGAGCGTTAATTGTTTGGTAAAAAAGATATTTTCGCGAAAGCGTTTAAAATAAAATCCAATTCTTTGCATTAGACGTATAACCATTATAAAACAATTTAAAAATTATGGATAACGAAAAAAGTGGAAACGGAATTAAGATCATTGCAGGTATTCTTGCGGTACTTCTCGTCGTGGCCGGTGCCTTTGCAGTAAAATTATATAACCAAGAGAAAGACACAAAAAGTCAACTCACGAAAGAGAAAAACGTTGTACTATCTGACTTAAAAGAGATGGTAAGTAAGTATGACGTTGTAATTGAAGAGAATAACCTTAAAGATACTGAGCTTAACGACGCTCGAGATCGCATACAAAAGCTTATAAGCGATATAGACGCAAAAGATGCAACCATTGCTAGCCTTGGTAAATACAGGGCAGAGGTATTTAAATTACGTAATGAACGTGATTTCTTATTTGCTCAAAATGACTCCTTGCGAGGTAGTAACCAGATGCTTGCTATGCGTATTGATAGCACTACATATGAGCTTGAAGTACAACGTGGAGTAGGGGACTCTCTTACTCTGGAGAATACAGCTTTATTTGAGAGAGTTGCTATAGGTTCTGCGCTAGCAGCAAATAAGTTACGTGCCGTGGGTGTGATAGAGCGATCGTCTGGAAAGCTTATTGAAAATTCAAATAACAGACGTGTAGATAAACTAAGAGCTTGTTATACAGTACCTCAAAACCGCCTTGCTGAGCCTGGCGACCGAGTGATGTATGTGCAAGTAATAGACCCTGCAGGGAATACATTAGGTGAGAATAAAGAAATTGCCTTTGATGGAACTGTGATAAAATATAGCGCTATTTCTAAGTTTTATTATGAAAATACAGCACTAGATATCTGCGAGAACATTGGAAAAACAACAAAGAACTTTCCAGAAGGAACGTATGAGGTAAATGTTTTTGATAAAGGTGATCTTATCGCACAGACATCTTTCAGTCTCAAATAGCAGAAACAATTTTAGAGAAAAAGCCGCAATAGAAACAGTTCTATTGCGGCTTTTTTTAGTTAATAGATAAACTATTATTCTCTATTAGGATACCAATCGAGTTGTATAACTTCAACAGAAGGAGCACTAGCATTCACTAAGGATTTAAATTGTGCTACGTCACTCAAACCATCTGTTCCTCTATAATGATATGGATAAACTTTTCTAGGCTTAAATTCTATTACAGCACTTGCTGCACTATCTACTGGCATCGTATAGGGTAAATTCATACAGATAAATGCTACATCTATATTCTCTAGATTTCTCATCTCAGGGATATCTTCTGTATCTCCAGATATATAGACACGCTTACCATTTTTTTCAATAACATAGCCGTTGCCACGTCCTTTGGTATGAAATTTTAAGGCTTCCTCCCGTAAATTATACATGGGTATAGCATTGATTTCAAAACCATCTATTTCAACACTAGCACCATTTTTTACTACTGTAACGGCTGTTTTAAGTGAGTCAGGCATTTTATCTACCACAGCTTGTGGTGCTATAATGCGTGTTGTTTTTGTTTTGATACCACTTACCGTATTTACATTAAGATGATCACCGTGAATATCTGTAATTAGTATATAATCTGGATCTGCATAGCCAGTAAACTCTTCTGAGCCACCAACTGGATCTAAATAAAATATTTTATCACCCCAATTAATAACCACAGTAGCGTGGGTAATAGGTGAGATGGTAAAATCATCTTCAGTAGCATTCATTGCTGAAGGCTTTATTTCTGATTCTTCGGTTATTTTGGAGTCTTCTGTATTTTCCTTGCAACTAATTAAAGCTAGCGAAATAAACAGTAGTGAGAGGATTGTGATTCTTTTCATAATTAATTGATTTATATATTCCTGATTGTGGTTCATTAAAATACTATTTCCATTTTTATGTTTGCTCGCTCATAGGCTGCATCTTTCTCTAAAGGGATTTCTTTAAATCCCCATTTTTTATAGATGTAAATAGCGTTTTCTAAAATGCGATTAGAATACAATATAAGCTTAGGAAGGTTTTTGGTTTTAGCGAAAGCTAAACAATGCTCTATTAACTTTTGTCCTATACCTAGTCCTCTAGCTTCGGGAGTAACAGCCATTTTAGTAAGTTCTAGTACCTTATCATCTTTTGTAGGCATTAAAGCTACCGTACCTAAAACTTCATTATTTGCAACAGCCATAAAAATATAACCGCCTTTATCAATAATGTATTTATCTGGATTGCTTAAGACTTCGAGGTCATAAGGTTCGACATAAAAGTATGTTTCTAACCACTCTATATTGAGCGTTTTGAACGCCGTTGCGTGCTGAGTATCAAAAGGTTTAATTTCCACTATGTGTGCGTATAAAATCTGTTACGAGATAGGTAAGTGCTTTGCCTATTTGACTTCTATTTTTTTTTGTAGGTAAGGCTTCGCAAATGTGTAGATAATTACATGTTTTATAAGCCGCTAGTTGTATTAGAAAGTATCTCACTACCTCTAGTTTAAACCCAGAAGGGCTTTGAGCACTACTAGAGAAGTTTATAAGGCTATCGCAGTCTATCTCAACCCCAAGAGGCTCTAATGGTAAGCTATCCATAAGACTAGTAAAAATAGCAACCTGCTCCTGTTCTAAAAGCATATCTTCTAGGTAATAGCACCTAGACAGACCGTCATTTTCAATTCTTTTTAAGATATACTGTGGTGTATAATTTTTATGAAGACCAAATATGTGATAAGAGGTAAGTAAGGAACCTTCAGGATGTTCTATTGCTTTAGAAAATCCATTACCGCTATGTCTATAATCTGTTTTTCTAAGATCTGTATGTGCATCAAAATTTATGCAATGTATAGGCATCTTTAAAGCAGATGTTACACCGCTAATGGCTCCATAAGCGTTATTATGGCCGCCACCTATTATAATCGGTATTTTATTTGCGCTAGTAATAATCTCAACAACCTTAGCCACTTTAGTATCGATTCTATTGACTATGTTACCTAATACTTCTGGTTTTTTAAGATCTATTAAATCAATATCTGGGGTTACAGATATATGTCCAAGAAGGAGTATGTGATTCCCTTGGTTATGTATATTTTCTTGACAATTTACAAATGAGAGAAGGAAAGCATCCCAGGCTTTATCTGTTCCTGGACGCCCATAATTAGCTTGCACCCCGATGTCCTCACAAATCCCGAATATGACATACCGAGCAGTAGCTCTTGAAATCTCATCTAGGCTGTCACATAGTTCTAAGGTTTCTCCGAGCTTAGTCTCTCCATTTCGCTTGCTAGTTAAACGCTCTAAGTCATCACGGGATGTAAAATGAAATTGTATCACATCAAATTATTTTAGAACTATTTAAAGCGTCAATACATTCTTCACGTATAGACCACATCTTTTCGAGCGTGTAAGGAATCTTGTCACGTGTTATCCAGTCTGCTAGTACAGACTTATGATACTCCTTTTTAAACTCGCCTATTTGATCTGTATCAATCGTGGTCTGAATAAGGACAGACTCCTGCCATTTTAAGGAATATGATTTGGGAAAAGTATAGTCGTAGGTCTCGTCATCATACGTTAAAAAGGTGTGAGCCTCTAGCATATATGGCAGATTATACTTTTTAAGGATGGGGCCAACCTTTGGTGTGTTTGAGTCATCCATAGCATAAATTGCCAGTGATAATTGTAGACCGTAGATAAGATGCTCTTCGGCTAAGGTTTTTAAGAGTGCGTGTTTTGTGCTGCACGTACCCTTACCTTCCATAAGTATATTTTCAAATTCTAAAGGATTTTCTAGACGTCCATAAGGAAGGTTATGGATGTACCTAATGGCATCGTAAAAGGTTTTGACATTTTTTTGTAAAAATAAATCTCCTATAGGATTACCTGGGGTAATATTAAAGTTGGGAACAATCATAGTATTTCTCCATTGATTATAATTTTTTCTATTAGGTTTTCGGTAAAATGATAGGGAATTGCATTGAAAGATTTAAGAGGCTTAGTAATAATTAAATTAGCCTTTTTGCCTACTGTGATACTACCCGTTTCTTGAGCTATATCCATTGCAAAAGCTCCATTAATCGTGGCAGCAGCTATGGCTTCAGCCGGTGTGAGTTTTAAATTAATACAGGCCTGAGCCACTATAAAATTCATAGAACTTGTAGGTGAAGATCCGGGATTAAAATCTGTAGCGACTGCCACAGGCAAACCTACATCAATCAATTTGCGCGCAGGAGTATAGGGTATATTTAAAAAAAATGAACATCCTGGCAGTGCTACAGGAATAGTATCTGAGATTCTAAGAGCCTCGATATCTTCTTGTGTGAGTTGCTCTAGATGATCTACCGTTAGGGCATTGAGACTTACAGCTTTTTGAATACCACCTATACTCGTAAATTGGTTTACGTGAATCTTAGGTTTTAAACCATAGTCAAGACCTTTTGATACTATAGCTTCCATTTCGTCCACAGTAAAATATCCACTTTCACAAAAAACATCTATAAAATCTACGAGTTTCGCTTTCGCGAAAGCAGGAATCATTTCCTCCACAATCAGCTTTATATAACCATCACGATTATCTTTAAAGCTTTCCGGAATCGCATGCGCTGCCAAAAGTGTTGCTTTTATAGGGATATCAACATTCTTTTTAAGTCTATTTATGACGCGCAACATTTTTTCTTCAGAGGCAGTGGTTAAGCCATAGCCACTTTTAATCTCGAGAGCGCCTGTTCCTATTTTGATAGCTTGGTGTACTCTGGTGAGAGCGCCCTCATAAAGCTCGTCTTCAGACATTTTACGTAATTTACGTGCACTGTTCAAAATACCACCTCCTTTTTGCGCTATTTCTTGATAAGATAATCCCTTAATTCTATCTACAAATTCATCCTCACGAGTAGCTGCAAATACCATATGGGTGTGTGAATCACACCACATAGGCAAGATAATTTGTCCAGTTGCATCAATAACTTCCTCTGCAGCAATAGGGTGTAAATCTTCCATCACACCGTACTCATAAATACGGTCTTCGTCTAGGACTAGATATGCATTTTCTAAATATGGGAGGGCAGCCATTTCCTTACCGCGTAAGGGGTGCTCAAAAGTACCAGTCACTAGAAGCTGATGAATATTTGTAATAAGTTTCATTACCTAAAGGTAGCAACTTTAACTCACTATGTGCCCATTGTGTGGGTGCAAATTGTCTATTTCGTACAGAAAATTATAGACTAATGCTGCACAGTTATGTGGAACTCAATCCCCGTAAATTAATCCCAAATGTACTAGCGAGAAGCGCAGTTGTTTTTTGTATTTTTAGCTACTCATATAATTACTTATACAATGAATTATAAAGGCATAAACACCATCTGTACACACACTGGCGAGATTAAAGACGAGCAGTTTAAAGGAGCAGTTTCTCCTATCTATCTATCATCTTCTTACGCATTTATGGATGTAGATGTAAAACGGTATCCACGCTATTTTAATACACCTAATCAAGAAGGTTTATGTAAAAAAATTGCAGCTCTAGAAAAAACGGAAAGTGCGCTTATTTTTGGAAGTGGGATGGCTGCCGTAAGTACCTCATTACTCGCTTTTTTAAGATGTGGAGATCACGTTGTTTTACAAGAGACTTTATATGGAGGTACTTATAACCTCGTGGTAGAGGAGTTTGAAAAATACGGTATAAACTACACCTTTACTGCAGATTTGAGTGAGGAAGCTTTCGCGAAAGCGATAACTGCAAAAACAAAAGTTATATACATAGAAACGCCTTCAAACCCACTTATGAAGGTTACAGATATGGAAATGGTAGCGAGGCTAGCAAAACAGAATGGTATCGTGACAATGATTGATAATACGTTTGCCTCACCTATTAACCAAAATCCTGTAGATTTTGGAATTGATATTATCATACACTCTGCAACTAAGTATATGGGAGGACACAGCGATATTTGTGCAGGAGCCGTCGCTGCGAGTCAAGATCATATTGATCAAATTTGGAATCTTGCAAAAAACTTAGGTGGTAGTCTTAGTGATCTTACCGTGTGGATGCTTGAGCGCAGTATGAAAACTATGAGTCTTAGAGTAAAAGCTCAAAATAGAAATGCAAAAAAACTAGCTAAATGGCTTTCTAAGAAAGATGAAATAGCTCAAGTTTTTTATCCAGGGTTAAAATCTCACCCAGATTATGACCTTGCAAAAAAACAGATGAAGGGATATGGAGGGATGATGTCTTTTGAACTTGCTTCCCATATAGATTCTGAAGAATTTCAAAAAGCCTTGCAATTAATTAAACCATCGATGAGTCTTGCTGGAGTAGAAAGTACGGTACTTTCTCCGGCGCAAACGTCACATTTCTTACTGGGAGAAGAGGAGAGAGCAAAACAAGGGATTTCTGATGGATTAATTCGGTTTTCGGTAGGTATTGAGGAGCGAGACGATCTTATGACAGATATTGATCAAGCACTCAAATCTGTTTTACGTAAAACAGTACTTGTAGCCGATTAAACATACCTAATAATCAAAGAAAAATATATGAAATTAGATATACTAGCCATAGGTGCACATCCTGATGATGTAGAGTTGGGTTGTGGCGCTACGCTAGCCAAAGAAATTGCAAGTGGTAAAAAAGTGGGGATACTTGATCTCACAAGGGGAGAACTGGGTACAAGAGGTACAGCTGCCATAAGAGACAAGGAGGCTGCAGATGCTGCAGACATATTAGGAGTGATCGTGAGAGAGAATCTAGCGCTTGCAGATGGTTTTTTTGAAAGTAATAAAGAGAGCCAACTTAAGATCATAGAGGTACTTCGTAAATATCAACCAGAAATGGTTTTATGCAACGCAATTACAGATAGACACATAGACCACGGTAAAGGAAGCAAACTAGCTAGTGATGCTTGTTTTCTAAGCGGACTCAAGAAAATAGAGACTACTGTGAATGGGGAAAAACAAGAAAAATGGCGTCCTAAAACCGTCTATCACTATATCCAGTGGCACAACCTAAAGCCAGATATTGTAGTGGATGTGAGTAACTATATTGATAAAAAATGTGACGCTGTATTTGCTTATAAATCACAGTT
>CAWUIT010000100.1:0-9495 GCA_963922345.1 uncultured Dokdonia sp.
AGATTTGAACTCTTTAATGAATATGATAGAATGCTTACACCAAGATTCTTTTAAATAGTCTACTATGAAAAAAATTACAATTGTATTACTCTTACTTACTTGCTTTTGTAGCTACGCACAAGAGCGTAAAATGGAAAGAGCTTCTAAAGAATTTAATCAATATGATTATGTAGATGCTCAAGATATTTATCAAAAAGTAGCAGATAAGGGGTATGAATCTGCAGATTTATTCAAACGTCTTGGTGATTCATATTATTTAAACGCCAAGTATGATCAAGCGGCCACCTATTTTGGAAAATTAGTTCAGCAATTTCCAGAAGAGGCAGATGCAGAGGCCTATTTTAGATATGCATTATCCTTACGAGCTATAAAAGATTATGCCTTATCTGATAGAATGATGTCTCGCTTTTTTGATTTAAAAGAAGACGATAAAAGAGCCGTATTATTTAAGAAGACTCCAGACTATCTCAGAGAGATTGACTATCAAAAAGGATCTTATGAGGTTAAAATAACAACTATAAATTCTGGTTATTCTGATTTTGGACCTATGCTTTATAAAGACAAATTAATTTTTGCATCAAATAGAGATACGGGAACATTTACTAAACGCATTCACTCTTGGAACGGACAGCCATTTTTAAATTTATATGAAGTTGATTTAGGAAAGGTTGATGTAGATGCAGGTTATAAATACGCAAAAAAGTTTAGTCCTTATATAAATACGCAGTATCATGAAAGTACTCCAGTATTCACACAAGATGGGAAAACTATGTATTTTACTCGTAATAACTATAATAATGGTAAGTACAGAGAGGATAACGATGGCACCAATAAATTAAAACTTTATAGAGCAAAACTTGTTGATGGCAAATGGACGGATGCTCAAGAAGTACCATTCAATAGTGATCAATATACTGTTGCTCACCCAGCTTTGAGTGTAGACGGTAGTCGTCTTTACTTTTCATCAGATATGCCTGGAACATTTGGACTATCGGATCTATGGTATGTAGCACTTAATGACGACGAGACTTATGGGGCTCCAGTAAATTTAGGTAGTGAGATCAATACAGAAGGTAGAGAATCATTTCCCTTTATAAGTTCTGAAAATGACCTATACTTTGCGTCAAACGGGCATCCAGGTCTAGGAGGCTTAGATTTATTTGTAACTGCATTAGGTAGAGATGGTGAAACCGCAGAGATTTTAAATTTAGGAGAGCCTGCCAACACGTCGAAAGATGATTTTGCCTTTGTAATAAATAATGAATCTAATGTAGGTTTTCTGTCATCAAATAGAAATAAAGTAGGCATAGATGATGATATTTATATGCTCAAACAGATTAAAAAACCATCTCCTGTGTGTGATATCCTATTATCTGGTATTGTGACAGATAAGGATACAGGAGAATATTTAGAAGGTGCTACGGTAAGTTTATATGATACAAATAATAACTTATATAAGTCTGTAGTTACAGGTTCATCTGCAGCATTTGCATTTATACCTGATTGCGATAAAATTTTCTTGATAAGAGCAGAAAAAGAAGGTTATAATACTGAGGAGAAAATGTTAACCACACCTACTGCTTCTGCAGAGATTGAGGAATTAATTCAGTTAGAAAAAACATTAAAACCTGTTGAGACAGGAGATGATATTGCCAAAATTTTAGATTTAAATCCTATTTACTTCAACTTTGATAAATACAACATTAGACCAGACGCAGAAGTTGAACTTGCCAAAATTTTAGTTTATATGGAAACTTACCCTTCTATACGTATAGATGTAAGATCACATACAGATAGTAGAGGGCGTGACGCATATAACTTAGAACTTTCTCAAAATAGAAATATTTCTACTAGACAGTGGTTAATTGATAAAGGTATTAGTCCAGCAAGATTATCTGGCAGAGGATACGGTGAAACCCAGCTTGTAAATGAATGTTCTAATGGTGTAAGGTGTAGTAAAGCACAACACCAATTAAATAGACGTAGTGAATTTATTGTTTTAGGAAACGATCAACAATAAATACCCTATAAATAAATTCTTCTAAGCGCCTTCAACAAGGGCGCTTTTTTTATGAGTTATTCGTACTTTTACAAAGCTATGAAAGAAGAATTAGTCATCCTTGTGGATGAGAAAGACAATCAAATTGGGCTCATGCCCAAGATGGAAGCTCACGAAAAAGCAGTACTACATAGAGCTTTCTCAGTGTTCATTTTTAATAGTAAAAATGAACTAATGTTACAACAACGTGCATTACATAAATACCATAGCCCTGGGTTATGGACTAATACATGCTGTAGCCATCAAAGAGCTGGAGAGAGTAATATAGATGCAGGTATGAGAAGGCTGCAGGAAGAAATGGGATTTACGGCCCCTCTTGAAGAAACAATTTCATTCATTTATAAGGCACCATTTGATAATGGCCTTACAGAACACGAACTTGATCACATTTTGTTAGGTTACTATGATGAGCAACCTACAATAAATAAAGAGGAGGTGGCTGCTTGGAAATGGATGAATCTAGAAGATGTAAAAACGAACATAGCGCAACATCCAAAAGACTACACAGAGTGGTTTAAAATCATTTTTGATAAATTTTATACACATATAAAACGGTGAGAATAACAGCACACAGAAAAGCGCATTTCAATGCAGCTCATAGACTTTTTAGAGCAGATTGGGATGATCAAAAAAATAGCGAGATTTTCGGTAAATGCAGTAATCCAAACTTCCACGGTCACAACTATGATCTCATCGTAAGTGTTACTGGTGATATTGATCCTGAAACTGGTTTTTTGATAGACCTTAAAATCTTAAAGGATATTATTAAAGTAGAAGTTGAAGACCATTTAGATCATAAGAACTTAAACCTAGAAGTTCCAGAATTTAAAGAACTCAACCCCACTGCCGAAAATATAGCTGTAGTTATCTACCAAAGGATAAAGAAGGTTTTAGATAGTAAGTTCGATCTAGAAGTAAAGCTCTATGAAACCCCTCGCAACTTTGTAACCTATAACGGCGGTTAATATGGGACTTAAAATTGGCGATAAGGCGCCTCCATTTAAATTAAAAAACCAAGATGGGTCTCTTGTCTATATTGGTGAATACATCGGTAAGGTGCCACTTATAATCTATTTTTACCCAAAAAACTTTACGCCCAGTTGTACTGCACAAGCCTGCGGGTTTAGAGATCAATATCAAGATTTTAAAGATGCAGGAGCAAAAGTTTTTGGCGTGAGTTCTGATAGCGTAGAGAGTCATCAAAAGTTTAGAAAAAAACATAATCTCCCATTTGACACACTTTCCGATAAGTCAGGAAGTGCAAAACGTAAATACGGTGTAAAAGGAGAGCTTTTAGGGTTGATCCCTGGAAGGGAAACTTTTGTAGTAGATAAAAATGGCATCATCCAGATGCGTTTTAATAGCATGATGGGGAGTAAGCACATTCCTAAGGCTTTGAAGGTAGTTAAAGGATTATCTTGATCCTTTTACGCTTTCGCGAAAGCGTAAACTGCTCCAATAAAAATTTAACGTTAGTTTGAGCAGGTTCCATTTGACCTATTCTGAAAGAGTTTGAAGCAAATAAAAAAAGGTCTTCTAATCTTAGAAGACCTTTTGAGCCGATGGAGGGACTCGAACCCACGACCTGCTGATTACAAATCAGCTGCTCTAGCCAGCTGAGCTACATCGGCATTGCGGCTGCAAATATAATAGCATTTATATCATATTTGCAACATCTATTTTAATAATTATAGTTTATTAATTCTATCTACAAGAGCGGTCGCTTCCTTCTCAAGATCCTCACGAACTTCTTGCAGATTTTTACGTCTATTATCTACGCTGCGGTCATTCACTTTTGCAATTAAGGTGTCAAACGTTTTTATAGCATCATCAATAATTGCATCACTTTCCTTAGTATCTTTCTTAGGATTTAAAGCCTCCCAGATGTACACAGCCTCAATAATATCTCCTAAAACAAAATTGATGTCTTTTTTTAAATCTCTAATATTTGCCATTTTTCTAATTTTGAGTGCAAAAATACTTTAAATTACTCGATAGAGCCGTGTTTAGTGATATTTAAAATCAATAATCACATCTCTACTCCTTACGTACGTCAATAAGCTTTTTGAGCTCTTTTCCGTAAAGTGACTTTTTAGTTTTTCTCGGGAAAGATCTATATAGGGTATCAAGATAGGAGGTTGCAGCATCTGGTATTTGTGTGATAAGAATATATGGTGCGATTTCTAACTCTCTATTTGTAGCTGCAAAATTACCGGTATACAAATACTTTCTTTTTAATAACTGTTGTAGGGAATCGTCATACGCAAGAATTTCTTCTTGGTCACCAGATTGTTGCGCTTCAAAGGAGCCTTTAAGTAAATCTAGATTTTTATCATTGAACTGCTTATTCATATTTTTAAACTCGGTCCAGTGCATTTGATTTTCTGAACCAATTATGGCAGCAAAACCTTCAAAATTCTTTAATGAAGTCGTAATATTTATAGTACCCTCTTCTGCAAAAAATGGAATACGATCATCATAGCCAGAATCGTCTGCTTTGTCTAGGTGTAGATAGAATACTTCGGGCTCTTTGATATCTAGTATAAATTCAAAATCAGGATCTCCATCTACCACTAGAGAATCTATGTTTACTAGCATTGTATCTTTTAATTGCTGTACGTAGAGTGTTCCTTTTTTTAATCCTTTAACGGTTCCAGATACAGTAACATTTCCAGTTTTTGAGCAGGAAATAACAAGAAGAGAAATTATAAAAATGCTTAAAATTCTATTTATCATAGGGGGTAAATTATGCAAGCAAATATCTTACTATTTTACTTTAAATACTAGTTGGCAGACGCCATTTCCATTAAAATAGTACAAAATATGGCTCCGTACGTTCCCACTACATAACCAAAAACCGCTAGAAGCACACCTACACTAGCAAGCGAGGGATGAAACTCTGCCGCTACTACTGGTGCAGAAGCCGCGCCACCCACATTTGCCTGACTGCCCACTGCAAGAAAGAAAAATGGAGCTTTGATAAGCTTTGCTACAGCTATTAGTAAACCAGCGTGAATACTCATCCATAAAAAACCTATAGCAATGAGTCCTGGGTTTTCAAAAATAGTAGTGAGATCCATTTTCATACCGATGGTGGCTACTAGTATATAAATAAAGACGCTACCTATCTTACTTGCACCAGCACCTTCATAATTTTTTGCTTTGGTAAAGGAAAGTAAAATGCCAATTGCCGTTGCGATAGTAACCATCCAGAAAAACGATGAGCCAAAGGAAGCAAGAGCCGAGTCTTTTGGTATATTTTCAAATAAACTAGACATACCTGCAGCGCCCCAATGCGCAATACCCACAGCTCCAAATGCAAGACCAAGCATAATCATAAGATCAGTAAGTGTGGGATTGCGTTTTACGCGCTCTGCAAAAGTAGATACCTTGTGTTTTAAGGTTTCAATAGCCGTATTATCGGCTTGTAGCCATTGATCTATGCGCTTAGATTTACCTATTCCCAATAGTAAAATAGCCATCCATACATTTGCCACCACTATATCTACTAGTACCATCCCACCATATTTTTCTGGATTGTATTGATAGATCTCAAGCATAGCAGCCTGGTTTGCTCCTCCACCTATCCAGCTTCCGGCTAGCGTAGATAATCCTCTCCATATAGCATCTGGACCAGCCCCGCCTACAGTTTCTGGAGATATAGCAGATATAAGTAATATGGCTAGTGGACCTCCTATGATTATTCCTAAAGTTCCTGTAAAAAATAAAATCAAGGCTTTAGGACCTAGGTTTGCAATTGCCTTGAGGTCTATACTTAAAGTCATAAGAACTAGTGAGGCAGGCAAAAGGTATCGGCTTGCGACGTAGTAGAGATTACTACTTTCTGCATCAATGAGCCCTAGAGAGTTAAATATAGCAGGGATAAGATAGCAAAGTAATAATGCAGGGATGATGCTATAAAAGGATTTCCAGAAGCCAGTCTTTTGACTAGATGTGTAAAAGATAAACGCAAGAGCAAGAGCGATAAGCCCAAAGACGATAGCGTCATTTGTAAAATAAGGTGTGGTATCCATATTATAAAATGTGTTACGCTTTCGCGAAAGCGTACTTAAGATTAGTTACATCAAGCGATGTGCTCCGAAAATATAGAATTCTCTACAAATAGAGCCAGTATGTAATTTTTAAATTTAAACTTCTGAAACGAGGCGCAAAGTTGACATCTGTAAAGTAATTGTCATTATACACTAAAAATAGATCTGAAAGTGGTGCAAATCGCCATTGTAGCCGAGAGTTAATCCCAAAGTTGTTTTGTAGTGTACTATACTGTACAAGGGTATTCCAAAATAGACTTTTGCTGAAGGTGACATCCACCCGAGGACTTACAAGCCAAATGGTATTGTCAGAATAAGGAGCTGGTAGATCTATGGTATCGTAGCGCGCATTAAAACCTATGACCAGTTTAGGTTGCAAGCGTAGGGTGCCCTCTGCCCGCATAGTCAAGATGCTACCATTAAAAAATTCTCCAAATTCTGCATTTAATCTATAGGAGAACAGCTTGCGAGTGTCTGAGCCATAAGAAAGATCAAGACTACTGTAATTAAACTCACTTCCCTCAGGTAGTTCTAGACCGTCAGACCTAGAAGGGTCAAAGGGATCAAAAAGTCGCGTATAGCGAGCTCGCCCTTGTACAGTAAGACTTGCAGTATTTTTAAACTCTGCTTCCCATTGTGGTGATAAGGTACGATCTCCCAGAGTAAATGCAAGTTCTGGTCGCCATACAAAGAAACTAGCTGCAGAGAATATATGTCTATTAATGGATCCACTTTTAGGAAAATGAAGTTTTTCAATCCGGGTAAAATTTCTAAAAATATCTTTCCTTGGAATAAACCCCAGATCAGAATTAAAATCTTCATTAATAAACAGGGTAGCACTCGTACCACGCCAGTTGTTTTTATTATATTCTAGTCTCAAACCTCCAGAGTAATCTTTACGTTCGACTCCAGGTGTAAAAGATTTGTGTAGGTACATTTTTCCATTCCAGCTATTGTCTTTGTTTGCCAGATTATAATCAACACCTACAAGTCTATTATATTCTTCATCTGGCTGGACAAAAGGTGCATCACTTGTGTTTTGTCTATTAACAAAAATGGCGCTTATATTTGATCTACTAAAAACACGGTGCTGTAATGCTATGACTGTGTTATTGTTTGACGCAATCTCGATAGACTCTTCATTTGCAGTTTGCATATTGAGAAGTCCAACTCTCAAATTATTGTTTAGCTTTCCACTTAGTCGTGCACCAGCGATGATATTATTTTGGACGGTATTTCCATCCAAATCTTCGGCAATACCTATGCGTCTGGAGAAAAACGGATTTGCGGCATTGGGGTCGCCAAAATCTGCAAAAAGATCGCTATTTTCTATAAAAAACTGTCTCCTCTCAGGAAGACCTACCTCAAATCGTGTGAGGTTAGTAATAGCATTATCTACTTCAACCTGTGAGAAATCTGGATTGAGCGTCACATCAAGGTTAAGACTATTACCTATTGTAAAACGCGCGTCTCCACCCACTTTCACCTCTGTATAATCATCAGAAAATTCTCTGTCTTGTGCTGCTATAGCATTAACGTAGGGAATTACAGAAATTGGACTTTTTGAATTACCTAAAGGTTTTTCAAAAACCATGTCTCCCATGTAAGCAAGGTTAAATATAAATTGGTTTTGAGGGATATTAATCCAAGTATTTCGCGAGTTGTCTTGTGTATCAAATTGGTAACTATTAAAACGCCATTTGGTTTCGCCTTCGCGAAATTTAAATGCACTCATAGGGATAGCCCACTCACAGATATAGTAGCCATCATACTTCTTTGTCTCACCCACCCATTTTGTATCCCAACTTGTCGTAAAGCCTCTCAAGTCTGTCCCGCCACCTGAGACTAGCGCTTCTCTTCGTACCCCAGCAGGATTGGTTCCAAACAGAAATGCATTATTACCGTCATTAAAAGTGTCAAACATTAATGTAATATTATCGCTACCTCCTGCTCTAAAATCTCTTCTCAAAGATGGTACAACATAGTTATCACCTTTAGAATTAACTTTCATTCCTACATATAACATTTTGTCATTATATAGAAAACGTATTTCGGTCTGATAGTTTGCCTGTACAGAGTCTGTTGGGAAGTATTGCCAGAAATCTGTCGCAGGCTGCGCTTCACTCCAGACACGCTCATCGAGCACTCCATCAATTACAATCTCTGAGGTGGTATATTTAACAGGAACAGATTTATTTTGACTGTATGTGATACTACTTACTAAAGTGAAGAGTAGAAGCGTAAATTTTCTAATCATTAGTTTAATCTCGTTTTTTTATGATTAGTTGCCTTCTAGCCAGCTTTTTCTTAATAGTAACTGGAGATTATCATTGTAAGTAATATTTTCCTTTAAAATAGGTCTTTCTATTTGGGGCTGTATTACTGTTCCTTCTAATTCCATTTCTTTCTCATCACGCGTGATAGTTATGTTAAGAGTATCACCTACTACCCAATTATTTGAATCAATGATTAAATCATTTACATTGTTCAGACTGTACTCTTTACCATCAATCGACTTAATAATATCATTACCCAGGAGCCCCAGTGACTCTAGAAATGTATTAAGAACGCTAGGCAGTATATAAATCTCATTAGTAGCAGAATTTGCCCCAATAAATGGTTTCATTTCATCTAAGAAATAACCTGTACTAACTAATTCTGTACTATACTCTAATCCCACACTATCAAAGATATCTTTATAGTCTATGGGGACGCTACCAATAACGTGATTTGTAAAAAATTCTCCAATTTCAGGATATGTAAGTTTTGTGATTTGTGGTATTAATGCATCATCTTCAAAAGGTCTATTGGTACCATATGTATATGTGAGTTGTTTCATAACATCGAGAATACCGCGCTCTCCATTACTATTCTTACGCATGAGAATATCAAGACACATCCCTATTAAAGCACCTTTTTCGTAAACATTACCATAATTTGAGGCATAGGGTTCTTGTAGAATATTCTCACTCATTTTAGTAAAAGACAGCACATCTTGATATCCTTTCGCATTATTTATTTTTTGCACAATAATTTCATAAAAAGTTTCTGGACTTATCAAACCCTGCTGGACTTGAAAATGTTGTGCAAAGTATTCGGTAATACCTTCATACATCCATAGATGTTTGCTCATCTCTGGGTCGTTGTATTTAAATTTATGTATCTCCGTAGAGTGTAAATTTAAAGGTGTTATAATATGAAAAAACTCATGTGATACAATATCAACCATTGCTGCATCAAGCTCTTCTAAAGGCATTAACTCTGGTAAAACCACTACTGTAGAGTTGTGATGTTCAAGTGCTCCTAAACCTTGTGCGTCATTTGTATCTAAGGAGGTAAGGTAGAGTAGAATTGTATATTTCTCAGTCGCATCAAAACTTCCTA
>CAWUIT010000101.1:0-9492 GCA_963922345.1 uncultured Dokdonia sp.
GCCCAAGGATTGTTTGCGTCTTGTGCATTCACCGATCCTATAGCAAGAATCATAAGTGCTGCAACTAAAAATCTGCTAAGATGTTTCATTGTTTAGTCTTAAATTTTAAGTGTTAATTACGGACAAAAGTAAGTTGTTAAAATTAATCAACAAAGATAAAAGTACTAAAATTTTCCAAATGCCCTTATATACAAGGCGTAACCTTAGTTATATAACCTTCAATTCTCTGCCTATTTTTGTAAATGCTTCAATGGCTTTATCTAGATGAACCTTTTGATGGGCAGCGCTCAATTGGACACGTATACGAGCTTTGCCTTTAGGAACTACGGGAAAAAAGAAGCCTATGACATAAATCCCTTCTTCGAGAAGCTTATCTGCCATATCCTGTGATAGTTTTGCATCATAAAGCATAACTGGAACAATTGCAGACTCCCCATCTATAATGTCAAAACCTGCGTCTTTTAGACCTTGTTTGAAATAGTTGGTGTTGCTTTCTAGCTTATCCCTAAGTGTAGTATCATTTTCAAGCATATCAAAAACCTTGATGGATGCTCCTACTATTGCTGGAGCTAGAGAATTTGAAAATAAATAAGGGCGACTACGCTGGCGAAGGATTTCTATTACCTCTTTTTTTGCTGTAGTATAACCTCCCATAGCCCCACCTAATGCTTTTCCTAAAGTTCCTGTAATGATATCAACACGACCTAAAACATTTTTTACTTCTAATGTCCCGATGCCGCGTTCACCAATAAACCCAGTAGCGTGACACTCATCTATCATTACCAAGGCGTCATATTTTTCAGCAAGATCACAGATCTGATCTAGTGGAGCGAGTAAACCATCCATAGAGAAAACACCATCAGTCACTATTATTTTATGCCTAGCACCATTTTCATTAGCTTCCTTAAGCTGCTTTTCAAGGTCTGCCATATCATTATTTGCATAACGATAACGAGCAGCTTTACAAAGCCTTACCCCGTCTATGATAGAAGCGTGGTTCAAAGAATCTGAAATAATAGCATCTTCTTTTCCTAGAAGTGGCTCAAAAACCCCTCCATTTGCATCGAAGGCTGCAGCATATAAAATGGTATCCTCGGTCCCATAAAATTTTGCAATGCGCTGCTCTAGCTCTTTGTGAATATCTTGAGTTCCACAAATAAATCTTACCGAACTCATGCCAAAACCGTGGGAGTCAAGAGTATCCTTGGCTGCTTGAATCACCTCTGGATGAGATGATAATCCTAGGTAATTGTTAGCACAAAAGTTGATTACTTCCTCACCCGTAGAAATTTTAATAACAGCATCTTGTGGAGAGGTTATAATGCGTTCTTTCTTATATAACCCCGCCTCTTTAATTTCTTCAAGTTCTGCTTGCAAATATTGTTGAATACTACCGTACATATTTTTGTTTTAAAACAAAGGTATTAAACAGCAATCACATCTACATCCTTATCGAGGTATACGAGATATTTCTTTGACACCATATATCCCATTTGTTCATATAACCTTCCATACAAGTTAATCTGGTTGAGATGACTAGAGCTTTTGTTTCCAGTTTTATAATCTATAATCACTGCTACTTCCTTATTTGTAATCACGACCCTATCTGGAATATGCAATTTCCCTTCATCTGATATAATCATACGTTCATTATATATTATACTTGGTGGTTTGTAAAATGCCTGTAGTGTATCGTGATTAACAATTTTAGAAAGGATTGACCTGATGTCTTGATAATTTTTACTATCAACTAGTCCTTCTCTAACAGCAGCTTTTATCACATCTTCTACGTCCGTATTGTATTCAACTTTTGCCATTAAGCCGTGTATAAGATTACCGTAGGTGATAGCATTTTGCGCT
Organism: uncultured Dokdonia sp.; assembly: GCA_963922345.1. Lineage (GTDB taxonomy): Bacteria > Bacteroidota > Bacteroidia > Flavobacteriales > Flavobacteriaceae > Dokdonia. Next base: position 1,861 of record CAWUIT010000101.1, read on the forward strand.
TGAGAATCCCATAAAAATGCCGCTTGAGTAATTATCTGTATACCCCTATCTTCTTTGGCGGTAGATATAAACGACGGTGTAAAGGATTTCATATCATCTGCTTCTGTCTTGAGCGGAGAATTGGTTTTGTTTCCAAAGGTATAAAGGCGATTACCGTGATCCCAACGAAGACTTTTTTGTAAAAAGTCTATAAATAAGTCGTTATAGGTATTAATTTTTGATACGCTTTCGCGAAAGCGTGATAACACATATAATTGATCTACAGCTCGGGTTAAAGCCACGTATAGAATATTGATAGCGTCAAATTGTTGCTCATCATTTTTTTGATTATACAGAGCTGCCCCAATGTCTCCAAAGTCTTGTAAACCTTTGTTATGAGGAACCATTAGCGTTTGAAATCCTTCAAATGCCTCATCTTCTACAGGAAACCATTGGTGTTCCCCTCGTGTTCTGTATATATCTGAGTCTGCGTAAGGATAGATTACAACGGGAAATTCTAGACCTTTAGATTTATGAATACTCATAATCTGTACCGCCTCTTTCTGGTTTGGTGCAACAATACTTGCTTTTTCTTTTTTTTCTTCCCAAAAATCAATAAAACCAAGAAGACCACCCTCACTGCTTTGTGTATAATTGTAAGCTAGATCTAGATATGCTATGACGTAAGCATCTGCTTGTGACTTGAGGTCGAAAGCTTGAATAATATATTCTAGATAGTCGTAGAGTGGTAGCGAACTCAAATAATCCGTATTAACATCTATATCATAATGAGACAGGTTCTCAAGAAACTCATCTATAGTGTTTGTAGTGTGAGTAGTATAGAATGAGTGCTTATCTCTTATATTGAGTAACGCAGCAATGAAGTATAATACTGGCAGCCTTTTTTCAATCTGATTTTGGAACGCTAGCATTTCAATAAAAGCGTGGATAAATAAAACGACTTGGGAGTTTGTAATGAGTAAACTCTCTGAAGAGACTACCTGTATATCATTGTTTTGTAAATAAGCGGCAAGGTGTGTACCGTGGCTGTTGCTTCTTGTAAGGATGCATATATCACTAGGGGAATATCCCTGAGCCACGACATCTGCTATGATTTCTATTACCCGCTCGGGATAGTAAACATCTGCCTCTTCCTTTTTTTGATATTCAATAAATTCAATAGAGACATAGCCGTTGCGTGTGCTATGTTGATTTTGAGTATTATCTGCTTGATAAATATTTTGATACAATTGATTGTCAAAATGAGTAGCAAGATGTGTAAAGAAGGTATTATTAAAATTGACAATTTCTTTACTACTTCTATAATTGGTTTCAAGCCTCTCAACTGCGGCCGGAGCTGTAAAGGGGTTTGTTGAGTTACTAAGAGATATAAATTGCTCTGCCTCGCCACCCCGCCACCTATAGATAGCTTGTTTGGGATCACCTACGAGCAACACAGAGTTACCTACTACATCTTCTGGTGCGCTGCTTATGGCATTATCTATAAGAGGTATTAAGTTATGCCACTGTAGTATAGAAGTATCTTGAAACTCATCAATAAAATAATTTGTGTAACGTTCTCCTAAGCGCTCGTATAAAAATGCTGCGGGTTGATCGCGAAGTGACTTTGCAATTAAGGAGTTAAAATCTGATATAAGAAGGAGATTTTCTTCCTCTTTAATTAAATCGAGCTCTTTTTTTATAAGGTGCAATACAGATAATGGAATAAGCTTAGAGCGAAAGGCTTCATACTTATTTTGTTGCAGAGCTAGTTTTTTGAGTTGTAAAAACGTCTCTACAAAGTGAACTTTATGTTGGTCAATTATGGCTTTTATTTCTTCTTTTTGCCCCTTTGTATAAAATGCATATTCTTCAATTTGATCTTTGTACGCTGCACCAGAATAGGAAAGACCCTGAGTACCCTGAGCCACTTGAAGTATAAATTTATAAAAATAGCCACTAGCAAAACTCTTTTGATCTAGACCTAAATCGTGTATTAAATCTATAAGGTTTTGACCTATTTTCTGTTGTTGGGAGCTTAGTATACTTATTTTGCTATTGAGGTGTTTTGCAAGATTTTCAAAATCAGATAGGGTTGTGTTTTTTAAAATAGTAAGCGCCCTGAGGTCATTTTCATTATGAAGTAAATTTGCGATCTCTAGTAAGTCTCTTGTAACATCCCAACTTTTATCATCGTCTGCTTTCTCAATGGCAAAATCAATTAAGACTCTCGTAATTTGATCATCAATACCTACCTGAGCGACAAGAGCATTTACGGCTCGCGTGTTCAGCATTTTTTGATCCAGTGACACTTCAAAATTGCTAGCGATATCCAGATCTCTTGCAAATGTGCGTATAATTCTATGTGTTAGGGTGTCGATGGTCACTACATCAAAAGCGGCATAGTTATGAAGAATACGATTTAATATCTCTCTCGATTTCCTTACTAGCGTTTCTTCATTAAGGTTGCTCGACACGCGCAAATCGTCAAACATATCGGGCTTCTTCGTATCATCAGTATAATATGCAATATCAGTTAGTGTCTTCAGCACACGATTTTTCATCTCGGCAACCGCTTTATTTGTAAAAGTTATCGCCAGTAGATGTCTAAATTTATTAGGATTATTACTCTTAAGTAGAGTAGTTAGATATTGCTTAACTAGGCTATATGTTTTACCAGAACCTGCAGAGGCATTTAATACAATAAAAGAATTAGTTTGAGACATAGCTCTAAAATAAAAAAGCTACCCGACTAAAGGTAGCTTTTACTAGAATTAAATAATTTTTCTTAGTCAAGATCTGCAACTAAGATTGAGTTTGGTATTATGGTATCAGTATTATCGTCATCATCTAGGTTATCACCATATAAAATGTACATTCTATTGTTGAAGACTGTCATGCCATGTATTGTTTCAAAGTCTGTGGCATCTCCTTGTAAATTGTTTGTGATTTCTAGAGTTTCGCCAGTTTCAGTATTGTACGTAGCCAGAAAGTGATCTCTGCCAGTAAGGTTACCAGCATCATCTCTTACTTCAATTCTTCCAGCTATGTATATGAGGTTTTGAAATTTACTTACAAAGGTATAGTCTACAGGTCTAGGCATAAAAGATGTTTGAATAGCCCCAGTCCCTAGATCAATTATGTAAATTGTATCTCTTTCAGAGTCTGCAGAAAACTCTGTGGTTCCTCCAAATATGTAGAGCTTATTATTGACAATTGTTCCTCTGGCCCCAAAACGATTCTCCGGCAGAGTGGCAGCTTCTACTAGAGACCCATCCAAGAGGTTGTATCTAAATACTTTATTGGCCTCTACAGGGTCACCATTTGAATCATCATTAAGATCACCCCCGATGAGGTATGCATCATTTTCTTGTACAGCCATACCAAAACGAGTGAGACTTTTACCATGAGATGAGGACGTAGGAGTACTAGATAAATCTAGAGGATATACATTAACAAATTGACCACCTATGGCTATAAGTTCATTATTAATAATATGGAGTTGTTTTGAAACAAAATCTAGTTGATTAAATGAAGTTTCAATACTCTCTCCCGTTGTGATATCAAATTTTGTAACACGTTCTGCATTAACTCCATCTGTAGGCTCTCTATTCACGATAAAAAAGCTATTATCACTATACGAGCCTATCATTCCAGGTGCACAGCAAGCCACATTATTAGAATTATAAATAAAGGCTGGTGTAAATGTTAATCCATCTGTAGGATGGAAGGCATAATCTGCTGCAGTCTTTGGTTCTAGTGTCATGGTTAGGGTTTCTCCATCGAGACTTCTAGTCTCATCAAATGATAGTGTTGCAGTAATCGTATTATCATTGATAATTTCAAAAATAAAACTTCCATCCAAGCCTGTTAAGTTTGTACTACTTTCGGCATTAAAAGAAAAGGAAGAGTTTACAGGCGCTCTGTAATAATCTAACAAAGTCTCTTGTGATGTTTCACCAGAAACAGCAATATCATTTCCAGGTCTCCATTCTAGATTACCGTTACTCTGTGTACCAGAAAATAGAAACTCATCGTCCACCACATTAAAATTGGTAGAAATGTCGATCGTACCGGTACTATTGGAAAGTACGGCATCGGTAATTTTCCATACCTTGATGTCTCCATTGTTTGTAATAGAAGCCACTGCTTCATCACGTTCCATAGCAAGTATGGCATTAGTATCTACATCATCACCACCCACAGCAATGTCATCGGTCATAGTTGTACTATCGCCCTCATCATCACCACCACAGCTAACCAGAAGTAATAAGCAAAATTTTAAAACAAAAATTGATCGTAAAAATTTCATAACTAAATTGTTTAAAGATTATAATGTGTGTAACTACAGTAGAATAGCGGGGTAATATTCATAGAATATTTGTTACGGAGGGAAATTATAATTTGTACGATTAGTAAAACATACCAGATAAAGGGTATTTTTCTTTCTACGCTTTCGCGAAAGCGTAATTCGTCCATTATTATAAGAATTCTATAACATAAAGAGAGTCCTACATTACGTAACTTTGTTAAAACGAGAGTATAAGTTTAACCAAAACCGAAACAAAATGTCATTTACACTACCAGAATTACCATACGCAAAAGACGCACTTGAACCACATATAGATGCAAAAACGATGGAGATACACCACGGGAAGCATCACGCTGGATACACTTCTAAACTTAATAATGCTATAGAAGGAACAGATCTAGCTGGAAAAACAATTGAAAATATTTTAATAAACCTCGATATGTCTAACACAGCAGTTAGAAATAACGGAGGTGGATTTTATAATCATAGACTTTTTTGGGAGGTTATGTCACCCAACGGTGGTGGAGAGCCTAAAGGAGAGCTAGCCGATGCAATTAATGAAGCTTATGGAAACTTTGAAGCATTCAAAGATAAATTTTCTAGTGCTGCAGGAGGACAATTTGGCTCAGGATGGGCTTGGTTATGTGTGCACGAAGGCGGTAAAGTTGAGGTTTGCTCAACACCTAATCAAGATAACCCACTAATGCCTAAAGTAGGTTGTGGTGGCACACCGATCTTGGGACTAGATGTATGGGAACACGCATATTACCTTAATTATCAAAACAGACGTCCAGATTATGTAGATGCATTTTTTAATGTAATAAACTGGGAAAAAGTAAATGCACTATATGAGCAGAATAAATAATTCAATGCTTTAGAATACCTCAAAATCCACCGAAAGGTGGATTTTTTTTGCCTTATAATGAACAGAAATAACTTTCCATAGTAAAAGGCTTTTAAAGAATAGGTAAGCTTTTAAAACTGCCTCCTTAAACTGATTGATAGTGCAGCACTATTATAACACATGTAGCTAACGTCTGATGAATGTTAAAAGCGATAAGCTGTGAATTTTGCGCATAAAAAAAGGCGGAAAGATCCACCTTTTTTTGCCCCAAATCTACCATGAACTTAACCTACTTATGCTATGGCTTTGCTAATATAAGAGGGTTTTCTAACCTGACAAGAAATTTTAGATCAAAAACACGATTTTTAGACGAAATACACATTTTTTTAAATTATTATGAATTATTTACGTGTTTTTTCAATAATTAATAAGCTCTTTCCTTATTTCCCTCTATAAAATTAATAAATGCTTTATTTACTACGCGGTGTCCTCCATCGGTAGGATAGTCTCCAGTAAAATACCAGTCACCTAAGTTTTTTGGACACGCTTTATGCAAATTTTCAACCGTCTGGTAGATAATTTCTACCTCAGTTTTAATAGTCTCATCTGTAAGTAGCGATGCGATCTTTTTTGAGATCTGTTTTTGAGTGAAAGGCTCATAAATTTCTTTTACGAAATTTTTTACGTGCTTGTCCTTTAATTCAACCTGAGATTTACATTTTTCATACACTTGGTCTATAATAGCCTCTTTTCCCTGCTCTTTTAATAAGGCTATCGCCGCTCTGAAGGCAATAAAGTCTTCTAATCGAGCCATATCAATTCCATAACAATCGGGATATCTAATTTGAGGAGCGCTCGAGACCACAATAATTTTGGCAGGATTGAGCCTCGCCATCATTTTGATAATACTTTTTTTAAGCGTGGTGCCTCTTACAATACTATCGTCTATAATTACAAGCTTATCTTCTGGCTTAATTACACCGTAGGTAACGTCATAAACGTGGGCGACCAGATCATCTCGACTAGAATCTTCTGTAATGAAAGTGCGCAACTTAGCATCTTTAATCGCTATTTTCTCGGTGCGTAAGCGCTGTGATAATATTTCATTAAGCTCACTAGCAGTGAGTTTATTTTTATTAGCAAGAATTTTTTCACCCTTCTGTTTATTGAGCTCATCTTGAGCAGCCTCAACCATTCCATAAAAAGATGTTTCGGCAGTATTAGGGATGAATGAAAAGACAGAGTTTTTTGTATCGTGATCTATACTTTCTAATACATCAGGCATTAATAAACGACCTAGCATTTTACGCTCCTTGTAAATTTCGGCATCAGAGCCTCTAGAGAAATAGATACGCTCAAAGGAGCAAGCTTTTCGCGTAAGCGGTTCCAATATTTGTTGTATCGATAAGACACCATTTTTTTTGATAATAACCGCGGCTCCTGGATCAAGCTCTTTAACTTCATTAAAAGGTACATTAAACGCGGTTTGTATCACAGGGCGCTCGCTGGCTACAACAGCCACCTCGTCATTTTCAAAATAATACGCTGGGCGTATTCCAGCAGGATCTCTGAGCACAAATGCATCACCATGACCCAATAATCCAGCCATTGCATAACCTCCGTCCCAGTCCTTTGAGGCGCGCTTTAAGATTTTACCCACCTTAAGGCGTTCGGCGATTTTTGGAGAGGCTTGTTGCTTATTAAAACCTTCTTTTTTTAATTTCTTGTAGAGCTTTGCCACCTCATCATCAAGGAAATGACCTATCTTCTCCATTACCGTAATAGTGTCTGCCTGCTCTTTAGGATGCTGTCCTAACGAGACTAGCTTTTTAAAGAGCTGGTTAACATTAGTCATGTTAAAGTTACCCGCTACTATGAGATTACGATGCATCCAGTTATTCTGACGTAAAAAGGGATGAACGCTTTCTACACTATTTTTTCCAAAAGTCCCATAACGTACGTGACCTAATAGGAGCTCGCCTATGTATGGAACATTGCTTTTTTGCCAAGCAACATCATCCTTTTTATCAGGATTTGCAGTCATAAGCTCATTGATACGGCCATTAATTTCTGCAAATATATCTTGTATAGGTTGCTGGGCGGTAGATCGCTGCCTCGAGATGTAACGCTCACCAGGAGCAACATCTAATTTTATACTGGCAAAACCTGCTCCATCCTGACCACGGTTGTGCTGCTTCTCCATCATCAAATACATTTTATTAACACCGTAAAAGGCGGTGCCGTACTTTTCCTTATAAAATGTAAGTGGTTTTTTGAGCCTTATAACTGCAATACCACATTCGTGCTTTATAGCGTCACTCATAATTTATATAAAACGAAAGCGCTCCATTTTTGGAGCGCTAATTTAATTGTTAAGTTGTATGTCAAATTGTACAAGCTGTTTAAACTGATGCAGTCTCTCTTGTATTTCCTCTGTTGTGACAGATTGTAATCGCTCTGTTCCAAACTTTTCTACCGTAAATGATGCTAGACAAGA
>CAWUIT010000102.1:0-9487 GCA_963922345.1 uncultured Dokdonia sp.
ACTCCAAATTTTTCGGCGCTTTTCATAAGGCGCAGTGCCTTACGATATCCTTCTGGATTTGCCATACCAAAGTTACGGTACTGTCTTGTCTTGGTATTATAACCCTTTTGCTGGCCTATAAACATAAATGACTGATCATCTATCTTTCCTAGGCCCCCAATCATTGCTTTATCATCCTTCACATTACGATCACCGTGCAATTCTAAGAAGGTATCACCACATATTGCATTAATATAATCAAGGGTGTATGGACGATTGGGGTGTCTTGACAATTGTACACGCTGCCAGGCAGTAAGGTTTTTATAAATATCCTTTTTTGTGGCAGCTAGTTTTTTTTCTATTTGCTTGCACGTTTGAGTGACATCAACATCGCTTTCTTGGCCTATAATGGCACATTTTTCCAGTTGTTCTTCAAGCTCTTTAATGGGTAATTCGAAATCTAAATATTCCATTTATAAGGTTTTTAGGTGCCCTAGTGCACTTAAGGTTTTGGTTAGGTTTATCGTACAAATATAATAGTTTTATACAGAGCCTCAAGACTCTTTAACAGCCTTGAATTTTTTAGAATTTTTTAAAATTCCATTAGCAATTACCACTGCTATTATTACGAGCGCTCCATAATAAAATTCTGTACTCATTTGCTCTGCATCGCCTAGTATAAGGAATGCCAGTATAATCCCATAAACGGGTTCTAAGTTTATCGTGAGCATTATTGTGTAAGGACTTAAATGTTTCATTACGGCCACAGCTGCAATAAAAGCATAAGCAGTACATACAGACGCAAGTAGACCTATGTATACCCAATCCAAGGATGGCAGTGTAAAAAATTGAGTAGAAAAGAATTCGTCCGCTTTCGCGAAAGTAAGATAAACCGTAATACAAGCCGTCCCAATAAGCAACTCGTAAAAACTTATTTTAGTAGGGTTGTGCTTTTCTATAAATTTCCCATTGATCAACGTGAAAACTGCCGAAAGAAATGCCGATAAGAGCGCTAGCAATATTCCTGTTTGGTATTGAGTCTCTACTTCAAAAATGACGTATAATGCACCGATAACTATACCCCCGAACAATAACTCGTACCAGATTAATTTTCGATTGTAAAATATGGGTTCAAGTAATGCCGTAAAAAATGCGCCTGTACTCATAATAGCAAGAGTAATAGAAACATTTGAGACCTTAATCGCTCCAAAAAAAGTAAGCCAATGTAAGGCAATTATAAATCCTGCAATGGAAAAGCCTAATAAAGCCTTTCGCGAAAGCTTGAGAGAAATACCTCTTATTCTAATAAAAATGTAAATAAAAATACTCGCCAGCCCCATACGGAACCAAACTAGTGGCACTGCATCAATAGTGATGAGCGCTCCAAGAACGGCCGTAAATCCCCAGATGAAAACAATGAGGTGAAAATGTAAATATGATCTGAGTTTATCGTTTTGCATTTTGCAGTAGATACACGGCGAGTATCGCAAATAAAATATTAGGCGTCCAAACGGCAATTAGTGGAGGGAAATCTGATTGCTCTGCAAGAGTTCCAAAAACTTTGTCAAAAAAGATAAATATAAAGGCAAGTACAATCCCAAAGGCGAGATTTATTCCCATACCTCCTCTTCGCTTCATAGCGCTTACAGCTACTGCAATTATAGTAAGAATGTAGGCGGCTACAGGCAGACTAAATCTTTTCTGTAAGGTTACCTCGTAGCGACTTATGTACGAAGAACCTCTCGCTTTTTCTTTTGCAATAAATTCTCGTAATTCTGGTGTGCTTAAGGTCTCTGCAATATATTCTACCGGGGTAAGATCGTCTATATCAAAATTAAAAACGGTATCAAGCTTTGCTTTTCCTTCTAAGATATCTCCTTCTTTACCTATAGTGCGCTTCTTGTAGTTATAAAGGGTATACGTCGTATCCTTCTCATTAAATTTTATCCGTGCAGCGCTCATCTTGTATGTCATGACGTTACCTTCAAAATGCTCCCAAGTAAAATTACGACCGGTCTGAGTTCTTGGTGTGAAGCTACTCACATAAATATAATCACCCTCATCAATCTGTCTATATACATCTTGAGTGTCCCGATCCTTTTTATTGTTTTTGAGATATTCAAAAATGAATTCATTATACCCTTTATTTGCCCGTGGAGCTAAGTATGTACCGAGTATAAATGCACCTATACATACCACCGTAGCGCCTATAATATATGGTCTCAAGAATCGGGTAAAAGAGACACCACTACTTAAAAAAGCAATAACTTCTGTATTGTTTGCCAGTTTTGATGTAAACCAGATCACCGACAGAAAAAGAAATAATGGGAATAAGAGATTTGCAAAATAAATTGTAAAGTTCAAGTAGTATAAAGCAACCTCTCCAAAGGGAACTTCATTTGCTAAAATCTTATCAATCTTTTCGGCAAGGTTGACAATAATACCAATGGGAATAAATAAAACTAGCATCGTGACAAATGTCCCGATGTATCGTTTTACAATATACCAATCTAGTATTTTCATTTACAACCTGTTGTCCATCTGTTTTACCATTGTGTCCTTCCAAGTAGCAAAATCACCTGCTATAATATGCTTGCGCGCTTCTCGTACTAACCACATATAGAAACCTAAATTATGTATTGTAGCAATTTGCATACCTAATAACTCGTGACACTTAAATAAGTGACGTAAGTACGCCTTACTATACTCTGTATCTACCCACGTAATACCCATCTCGTCTATAGGAGAAAAATCATCTTCCCACTTTAAGTTTTTGATATTGATACTTCCGTGAGCCGTAAATAACATACCGTTACGAGCATTACGAGTAGGCATTACACAGTCAAACATATCTACTCCTAACGCTATATTTTCTAAAATATTAATGGGTGTTCCTACCCCCATGAGATATCTAGGCTTTTCTTTTGGCAAAATAGCAGTTACTACTTCAGTCATTGCATAGAGCTCTTCTGCAGGTTCACCTACAGAAAGTCCTCCTATTGCATTGCCAAAGGCATCTGCATTTGCAATATATTCGGCAGATTGTGCTCTTAAGTCCTTATAGGTACTCCCTTGAACAATAGGAAATAGTGCCTGCTCATACCCGTAAAGTGCCGGTGTCTTATTAAAATGATTGATACATCTATCTAGCCATCTATGTGTCATATGCATAGATCTCTTTGCATATCTATAATCACACGGATAAGGAGTACATTCATCAAAAGCCATTATAATATCAGCTCCTATCTTACGCTGGATTTCCATCACATTTTCTGGCGTAAAAAGATGCATAGAACCATCTACGTGAGATTTAAATTTTACGCCTTCCTCCTTTATTTTACGTCTATTTGAAAGAGAATACACTTGATACCCTCCACTATCTGTCAGTATGGGCCTATCCCAGTTCATAAATTTATGGAGCCCCCCTGCTTTTTGAAGTATATCCATCTTAGGGCGTAAATACAAATGGTACGTATTGCCTAAAATTATATCTGGATTAATATCTTCACGCAGCTCACGCTGGTGTACCCCTTTTACAGAAGCTACAGTCCCTACGGGCATAAAAATAGGTGTCTCTATGACACCGTGATCTGTGGTAAGTTTTCCGGCTCTAGCCTGGGACGCTGGGTCGGTTGTAAGTAAGTCAAATTGCATAAGCGGCAAAGATAACGTAAAGTGTGAAATACAACGATGATGTTAGGGTAAAGGAATGATAGGATTTTTTTTCGCTTTAAGCGATAAGAGTTTTTTAAAATAACGTTGCAACATACCATATGCTAAAACCTACTAAAGCACAGATGCTCACGAGACAAAATAAATGCATTCCTTTAGACAATCTATGTTCCTTTGCTATGCTTTTATCCCTAAATGAGAGGTAATTACAAATTGCATAAAACGGGGCAGTGAGAAATGAAAGAATAGTCGCAATTTTTACGAGTGCGCCCATTTCACTAATTAAGAAAAACAAAATACCACACGTCCCTAGTATTAAGATTAATAGCCATAATTGGTATCCTCTAGCTTTAAAACCTATCCCTAGAATATCTGTGGTAGCTGTAATTGCCCTAGGAGATGCATCCAGAGTTGTAAGCGTAGTGCTAAACATTGTGGTAAATGCAGCGACACCTATAAGGAGCGTAGCCCAATCACCTAGACTAGCAGTATACATATTAATCAATTGTCCTGCGAACACACCCCCCAGTGGAGAAAACCGCTCTCCAGTGCCAAACATAACTAGCGCTCCCAAGGTCATAAAACAGACACCAAGTATAACGGCTCCTGCATATCCAATATTAAAGTCAAATACCGCATCTTTTACAGCATCACTCCCGGTGTCCCGCTTTTCAAGAGTCCATAGGGAATGCCATATTGAGATGTCTAGAGGGGCGGGCATCCACCCCATAAAGGCAATTAAAAAAGCAATTGCTGCGGTGTCTGTAGGAATGATCTGGATCATACTTAATACGCCTCTCGATCCTTGGCTAGCTACGCTTTCGCGAAAAGCGAAAAATACAGCAACCAGTGTACTCACGGTCAAGGTGATAATAATAATTTTCATTAATTTATCTAAAACACGATATCTACCTATCACTAAAATTGCAGCACACAAAATTGTGATTGCGACACTCCAGATAGCAATATCATTTGTAATCCCAAAGAGTTGTACTGCTATTCCAGCTGTAACGATAGTTACTGCTGTTTGTATAGTAAACATCGTCCCAAGGGTAAGAATAAAATAAATCCAAAGTACAGGGCGTCCCAACTTATCATATCCTATAAGCAAACTATTTCCAGTTGCCGAAGCATAGCGAGGTCCAAATTGAAAGAATGGATATTTTATGAGATTTACGAGTATAAGTGCCCAGAGTAATCCTAATCCAAAATCTGCTCCAGCACGTGTACTTTGCACTAAGTGCGACACGCCAATGGCTGCACCAGCAAATAAAAGTCCTGGACCTAATTTCTTAAAAGGTATTGCCCTCAAAGGTCTGCTTTTTGAATTACGTCTGCCAGCAACCTCCTTGCTCTCAAAAGTTTTACTTTTACGTTGCTCATGGGTTCATCAAGATACTCTGCCATTTCCTTATAACTCATTTCTTGAAAATAACGCAGGTTAATAATCTCTTGATAGTGTGGTTTAAGAGTTTTTATATAGTGCAATAACTCTGAAAGATTTTGCTCTTTGATGAGAACATCTTCTGGAGAGGGGTTGAGGTCTACAACCTTATTTACACGGTCTTCACCACGATCTGCAATGTGGGATGTGATACTGGATTCTTTCTTTCTGAGAATATCAATATGAATATTCTTTGATATGGTAATCAACCACGTTGCAAATTTATATTCTTCTTTGAATGTATCAATTTTTGAAAAAGCTTTGGAGAATGTTTGGATTGTAATATCCTCTGCATCGTATGCATTCTTCGTTCTTTTAAGCTGGAAGCCATAAACCTCACTCCAAAAAGAATTGAGTAAGAAATTAAAAGCACTTTGCTTTCCTTCTTTTGCTCTTATGATTTCAGTCTCTATTCGTTCTGAGGTTACTTCCACCTAGTTGGTTTTGAGATCAAGTTGCTTATAAATATACTCATTTGCACACATACTAAAATAATTTCATAAAGAGGAAGTACATAAATGAGATCCTTTTCTTTGAGTTTTGCGGCACTTACACCCACAGTTACCCACACAAAAATGTACCGTACTGCAATGACTGTCATTATCCATTTCCAATGTATGGGACCTATAGCAACAGATATACTAAGAAGTAAGAAAAGTAATTGACTAACATAAAAAGTACCTAGCGCTATTTTTTTCAAAGGTTTATAAAAGATGGCGGTGCTCACGTGTCTTCTCTTTTGCGTGATCCACGAGGAAAAAGTTTCTTTGGGTTTTGAAAAAGTGAAACTCTCTGGTGAGATTTGTATTGCCGTATTAGACTGATTACTGGCTTGATTTACAAATAAATCGTCATCACCGCTTTGGATTTTGATATGGTTTACAAATCCTTTATGTTTATAAAACAAGGCAGCCGTATATCCCAAATTCCTACCTACACCCATATAAGGTCTTCCAGCCTTAGCCCAACTAAAGTACTGCACAGCCGTCATTAACGTCTCAAAGCGTATAAGCTTATTAAGTAATGATTTAGGCACTTTATCATAAGCGCCATAACCTAACACTATTTCCTTAGTCTCGGTAAATGAACTTGCCATTTGCTGTAACCACTGCTGGGAGGCTGGCCTACAATCTGCATCTGTAAATAGCATATGTTCATACTGAGCGCGCTTAATCCCGAGCGTGAGTGCATATTTTTTATTACCCCAAAACGCCTCATTATTCTTCACATTTACCTGCTTTACATTTTTATTTGCGAGGCTAAATGATTCTATAATTTCTTCAGTTTCGTCTGAGGAGGCATCATTAATTAAGATAATTTCAAACGTATGATACGCTTGCTTTAAGAATTCAGGAATATTTGCAGTGAGATTTTTGGCCTCATTTTTTGCACAAATTATTATGGATATGGGAGGTAGATTCGACTGGGAGCTTTTTGACGCTTTCGCGAAAGCGAAAAACCAATAGAAAATATAAAAAGCCACATTTACAAATGTGACTCCTAGAAAAATATAAAAAAGAAGTGTAAAGGTGGATTCCAAAAAAAGCAATTTACTTCTCTACAGAACAATCGCCCATCTCTTCTGGCATCTTACCACACATACTACACGCTTCTCCATCTTTATTAAGAAAAGGACTCTGACTAGCGCAAGTTCCAGCAAATTTACCGTCTTTTTTTGCCCAAATTTTTATTGCAATCCCACCTACAGAGAGTGCTAGTAATGCTAAAGTGATAAGTAATAAACCCACGTCCAATATTTTAAACAAAGATATAAAACCACCACCTTATTAAAAAGTTTCCCTTGGTTCCTTTACTGCTCTTTATTAAATTTAATTGCAGCTACTTCGTTACCTACTGTAGCTTCTTTACTCCCACCTTTAGGCTCGATGGTAATGTTTATGCTTGCCATACGCTCTTCATAAGGAATCTCTACGAGGTTATCTTTAGTCACTTTGAGTATGTCTAAAGGCACAAGCTCTCCATCTACAGATGCCCACATTTGATACACTTGATCATCTGGGAGTTCTGGTAGCGTATTAACGTGTATGTATGATCGTTTTTCTAATTGATTCACATAGGCAACTGCTTCCAATTTTCTTGCACGGGTATTTCCTTTAAGAATATATTTTTGAGTAGCAGTATTATTTAAAATCATAAATTGCTCTTCTACAGACTGCAGCATCTGCCTATTAGAAACAATATCGTCATTGAGATTTTCCAGCAAATTTGATGTAAACTTTCGATCTTCAAGGAGCTCTTGATTTTGATTATATATCATTAGAGAAACTAAGCCAAACAACATGGCGATAACACACGCGGCAATTGCGAGTATAGGCAAAGCTCTTTTAGGCGTACTCTTGGTTTGTTTTAGAATTTTTGATCGCAGCTCTAGGGGCACTTCTACAGCATAAGATGCCGCATAGCTCTCTAAGTTCTCCTGCAATTCTATATATTCTTTTTTTACCTCAGGATACTTTTCTATATAAAACTCAGCTTCTTGAGACTCAATAGGCGATGTAGTACCCATGAGGTAGCGTTCTAATAAATCACCTTCTAAGAATTGTGATACTCTATCACTCATAATACACTGATCATACTAATTAATATTCCAAATAATTTGCGCAGCTCCCTTAATCCTATCTTTAATCTTGACTTAACTGTTCCAAGCGGGATATTCAACTCATCACTAGCTTCTTGCTGCGTCATACCTTGAAAAAAAAGCGCATCAATTACAACCCGATACTTATCTTCAAGTCCATTTGCGTGTGCTTCAATATCAAGATGTTCTATTGCCAGTGATGTGGACTGTAAATGATATACGTTTGAATCGTCTGTTTGGACTTCTTTATTCAATTTTCTTTTGCGACTTCTCACCTTATCAATTGCAGTATTTTGAACAACTCGAAAGAGCCAGGTAAACAATCGCGCTTTTGATGCATCATATTTGTGTGCATTTTTCCAAATCTTGATAAACGACTCCTGCAGTACATCTTGTGCTAGCTCCTCATCGTGGGTAACTTTAATGGCAACTCCATAAAGGGCATCTGCATAGTGATCATATAATAACCCTATAGCTCGCTCATCCCCCGTTTTTAAGAGGTCAACAATATGTTTTTCAACAAAAGTTTTCAAATACGTAGTTTTCTTGAATTAACAAAATTTTAATAACACACGATCATCCTATCTCTAAAGTTAGTGCGTATAACTCAATAATAAAAGATTTAAGTATAAACTCATTAATATTTGCATTATTATGAAGCCTCAACATATTTACACTGCCTTACTTGCCCTTTTATTTTTTACTACAGCAACTGCACAATCTGATGTTGTAGATGTCTTAGTCACCTCAGAAGACCACACTACTCTTGTGGCTGCTGTAAAAGCCGCAAATCTAGTGACCACATTAAAAGAGCAAGATGAGCTCACACTACTTGCCCCTTCAAATGAAGCATTTGACGCATTGCCTGCAGGGACTGTGGAGAACCTCTTACAAGCCGAAAATAATGAAAAACTTACCGCCCTTCTCAACTACCACGTGATCTTAGGAGAAATAAGCGCAGAGAAACTTCGAGAACAAATTGATAACAATTCTAATGAAGTTTCATTAAAAACTTTACAAGGAGAAAGTATACGCGCATCTCTAGAAAATGGTAATGTGATCCTGAGTGACACAAAAGGCAATAAGGTTATGGTAACCGTTTCAGATTTGAAAGGTTCTAATGGCATTGTCCACGTGATTGATGGTGTTTTAATGCCTCAGAAGTAATAGCCTCAAATCTCGTTTAGTTGAAAAGCCTCGTAGACTCGAGGCTTTTTTTATTTAAATTACATTTACTTCTGGGGTTATTTTTATTCCAAAAAGTTCTTCCACTTTTTTCTGAATCTTAATCGCGAGCTCCCATATTTCTCTCCCTGTAGCCTTGTCGTAGTTTACTAGTACAAGTGCCTGCTTATGGTGTACTCCAGCATCGCCATAGCGTTTACCCTTAAAACCCGCCTGTTCTATGAGCCAGCCAGCAGGAACCTTAACTAGATGATCCCCTAGAGGATAAAAAGGAACTTCTGGCTGTGCCTTACGTAGTACATCAAATTGTGATTGCGCTATTATTGGATTTTTAAAAAATGAACCACTATTTCCTATCTCTTTCGGGTCTGGTAATTTTGACTTACGTATTTCAATCACAGCATCAGAGACATCTTTAATTGTTGGAGTAGTGATATGCTTTCGCGAAAGCGTATCCCCTATAGCCCCATACGTTGTTCTTAAAATGTGATATTGTTTAGTAAGTTGAAACGTAACTGAAGTAATTACATATTCATTCTTTAAATCATTTTTAAAAATTGAATCTCTGTAGCCAAATTCACACTCTTCTAAGCTAAAGATTCTTTCCT
>CAWUIT010000103.1:0-9427 GCA_963922345.1 uncultured Dokdonia sp.
CAAATGACTTTTAAAGAAATGGGTGATAGGTTCACTCGAGTAGACGACGGGGCACCAGGTGCTCTTCAAGGTGCTTGGGTGATGTCTGGAAGAAAAAGAAATAATAAATTACAGTACCGAGATACTAGTCTTCCTAGAAAAACTATGAAAATTCTGTCAGGAACCCGCTTTCAATGGATTGCATACAATACCGAGACTAAAGACTTTAGAGGAACAGGAGGAGGTACTTATACTACTGTAAATGGAACTTATACTGAAAATATCAAATTCTTCTCTAAAGATAACTCGCGTGTAGGTGCAAGCTTAGAATTCTCTTATGATCTAGAAGAAAATAACTGGATTCATACGGGTCTTTCTAGTAAAGGGCAGCCTATTTACGAGATTTGGAGTAAAAGAGAAAATTAAAATCTAGACTATCAATAACAGAAATAATCACCTCTGTATTTTTCATTTTTGCAGTTATTGATCCCATAGCATCTATCCCGGTCTATCTCGAGGCTGCTACAGCGTTTGATCTTTACTAAAAAAAAATAGCCGTTAGAGCTGCTATTATTGCATTTTTAGTCCTTTTATTCTTTATCGTAATTGGACAACTCATACTTGAAGGAATGTCTGTATCTCTTGATGCTTTTAGGTGCAAATAACTTACAAAAGCGCATAGGTAATTATGGAATTACAGTCATAAGTAAAATAATGGGGCTAATTCTAGCATCCTATGCTGTTCAAAATATCTTAACAGGTATAAGTGGTTACTTTGGTAATCTAGCGTAATATTTATAAGGATTATGTCTTAGCTTTATTGCGCTCTGCCTCAGCGATAATGAGTCTCGTGGCTTTATCACCATTTATGTAGTTATACATCCAGCTAAAAAATACAATTATACGATTTCTAAACCCTGCTAAGAAAAACAAATGAATTACTGTCCAAAGTAACCAGGCAAAAAATCCTGAAAATTTGAATTTTCGTATGTCGGCTACGGCTCTATTTCGCCCTATTACTGCCATTGATCCCTTATCAAAATAGGAAAATGCTTTCATTGCCTTCCCCTTCATTTTTAATTTAAGATTTTTTGCAAGTGTTTTTCCTTGTTGGATGGCAGGTTGAGCGACTTGAGGGTGTCCTTCAGGGAAACTAGATGTTTTCATAAGTGCTATATCTCCAATAGCATAAACACTCTCACACCCTAAAATTGCATTAAACTCATCAACTATATATCTTTTCCCAGCGCCAATAGAAGTTTCTGGAATTCCAGAAAAAGGATTGCCTACCACACCAGCTGCCCAAATAAAACTTTTTGTCTCATACGTCTTATCTTCTGATGTTTTTAGACGTACTCCATCATAGCCTGTAACCTCAACATTGAGATGGATTTTTACACCTAGCTTTTCAAGTGCCTCTTGAGCTTTTTTACCTGCGTGGTCACTCATAGATGAGAGCAAGCGATCACTACCATCAAAAAGATTAATTTCCATAAGACTAGTATCCAAGTGAGGATAATCTCTGGGAAATATTTCTGACTTCATTTCTGCGAGAGCACCAGATAACTCTACTCCTGTAGGACCTCCACCAGCGAGACAAAAATTGAGTAAGGCTTTCTTATCTTCTATAGTATCACAGCGATCAGCCTTTTCAAAATTTGACAAAATAGTCTGTCTGATCTTAATGGCTTGTGGTAACGATTTCATCACTAGCGCATTTTTCTCAATATCTTTATTTCCAAAATAATTTACCTCTGTTCCAGTAGCAAGTATCAATATATCGTAGGACAAATCACCTTCACTAGTGAGTAATTTCTTGCTGGATACAGCTACATCTTGAACTTCTGCCCATCTGTAATAAAAAGAATTTGATTTGCTCAATATTTCCCGAAAGGGATAGGCCACACTATCTGATGGTAATGCGCTGGTCGCAGCTTGATATAAAAGTGGCTGAAAAGTGTGAAAATTAAAACGGTCTAAGAGTACAATTTGTGCAGTACTAGAGAGCAAACCTTTGGCTATATTTAAACCAGCAAAACCCCCACCTACAATTACGATACGCTGTCCTTTTGAGGAGGGTATATTCAAGTTTTCTATCATATTCATAAGGCTCTATTAATCTCTCTTTAAAAGTACTACAACGAAAACTCTTGAGCCAAAAAAAAGGGGCTTATTGCCCCTTTTAAAATCATAAAGTAATGTGAATTATTAATAAGCATCTTCGTGCACAAATGCAACGGCGCGTCCCGATGGGTCATTCATATTCTTAAATGCTTCATCCCATTCTAAAGCTGTAGGTGTGCTACAAGCTACACTAGGGACCGAAGGCACACACAAGGCGGCAGCGTCACTTGGAAAATGTTCTTCAAAAATACTTCTATAATAAAACTCTTCTTTATTTTGTGGAGTGTGCGTTGGGAAACGGTGGTGTGCGTTTTCCATTTGAGTATCACTTACAGCCTCTGCTACGACCTCTTTGAGAGTATCTATCCAAGAGTAGCCTACCCCATCAGAAAATTGCTCCTTCTGTCTCCAAGCAACACTTTCTGGTAAGTATTTTTCAAAAGCTTTACGTAGTACCCACTTCTCCATACCTCGTCGCTCTTTTGTAATCATTTTATCTACTGGATTAAGTCGCATAGCTACATCCATAAATTCTTTATCTAAGAAAGGTACACGCCCTTCAATACCCCAAGCAGCAAGGGACTTGTTTGCTCTCAAGCAATCATACATATGCAACTTGTCTAACTTACGTACCGTTTCCTCGTGAAACTCTTTTGCAGAGGGCGCTTTATGAAAATATAAATACCCTCCAAAAATCTCATCTGCACCCTCACCTGATAGTACCATTTTTACTCCCATAGATTTTATAACCCTAGCCATAAGATACATAGGCGTACTAGCTCTAATAGTAGTAATATCATACGTTTCTAAATGGTATATTACGTCACGTATAGCATCTAGGCCCTCTTGGATTGTAAATTCTATAGGGTGGTGAACGGTACCTATGTGATCTGCCACTACTTGAGCGGCTGCAAGGTCGGGGGAACCCTTCAACCCTATACTAAAAGAGTGTAATTGAGGCCACCAAGCACCTGTTGTGTCTCCAGATTCTACTCGCTTTTCAGAATATAGTTTTGCTACTGCGCTCGTAATAGAAGAATCTAAGCCTCCAGATAATAATACTCCATAAGGCACATCACTCATTAACTGTCGTTTTACAGAAGCGGCGAGGGCATCGTGCAGTTCTTCAATACTGGTCTCATTATTCTTCACATTTTCAAACTCCATCCAGTCTCTATCATACCATCTTGTAAGTTTACCTGTAGTACTTGAGTAGTAATGACCAGGAGGAAAAAGCTCGATCTTAGAACACACCCCTTCCAGTGCTTTGAGCTCTGAAGCCACGTAAAAAGTACCGTGTTGATCCCAACCCATATAGAGCGGTATGATACCCATGTGATCACGGGCTACAAAATACTCGTCTTTTTCTACATCATAGAGAGCAAACCCAAAGATACCATTGAGCATATCGCAAAAATCGTGACCGTGTTCCTGATAAAGAGCTAGTATAATCTCACAGTCTGATGCTGTTTGAAATTCATAATCCCCCTTGAGACCCTCACGTAATTCTTTGTGATTGTAAATTTCACCATTTGCGGCTAGTACTAGGCTCTTATCTTTTGAGAACAACGGTTGTTTTCCAGATGCTGGATCAACGATTGATAATCGCTCGTGAGTTAAGATTGCTTTATCGTTGTCAAAAACTCCGTTCCAATCCGGACCTCTATGACGGATTTTTTTTGACATTTCTAAGAGCTGGGGGCGTAAATCTTCCGCTTTTTCTTTCAGATCAAAAGCACATACAATTCCACACATGATATTTAGTTTTATTATTAATTGACAAGTCAAAGATGCTTTTTAACTATCAATAATAAAACATAAATTCATAGTATGCTTACATACTATAACTTAATCTGTCAAAAATATATAAAAATGATATGCTACGCTTTCGCGAAAGCGTAGTTATAAAACATTTTGAAAGTTTTGGGAAAATTTTACGTCATACCCCATAACTTTGAGACAATCTCAAAAGATTATAAACCAATTAATATAAAACGATTTACAATTATGAAAAAATTATTTATGACTGCTGTGATTGCGCTTGCGTTTATTGCAACACCGACCATGACCGCTCAAGATTTTAGCGTAGACAAGAGCCCAATGGATCAAGCATCTTTTCCCTCTGATTACAAGGTGTCTGACAAAAAAATAAAAGTGACTTATAGTCGTCCTCAATTAAAAGGGCGTGAGATTTCAAAACTAGCTCCAGAAGGTAAAGTGTGGCGTCTAGGTGCAAACGAGGCTGTAGAAGTGACACTTTATGAAGATATGAAGCTAGGTACAACTCCAGTAGAGGCAGGTACTTATACGATGTATGCAATGCCTAATGGAGGGGAATGGACAATCATTTTAAGTTCTGACTTAAACGTTTGGGGTTCATATTTCTATAATAAAGACAACGATGTTGCTCGCATAACAGTTCCAGTAACGATGGAAGATGAGTCTATAGAGTATTTTGGTATGGAGTTTATGCCTGTAGATAAAGGAGCACACCTCCATATGGCTTGGGGTAATGCTCGTGTAGAAGTACCTTTTTACGAGTAAATAAGACCTTACATATTTGAAAAATCCGGATTCTTTAATTAGAATTCGGATTTTTTTTGCTCTAATTATAAATCATTCTTTAAAGTTGCCCTCTAGCCATCTTTTAACTTTGAACTCCCACTGCATCTCCATCATATGATTCATAGAGTGGTTAGACTCTTTGTCAAACTGCTTTTGTACAGCAATGCGTTGCTTTTCAACTTCATTGTAGATGGCTTTGATTTCTTCTATACCGTTAGAAGTAAAATTAAAATTTAAAATACGCGCTCTCAAAATACGGGCGTACACTTCTGTAATATCAAAATGTGTCTGTTCGTGAGCTAGGAGATGCTTACTCTTCTCCCTGTGTCGTACCCAAGAGTATTGTGGATAAAAATGTGCTACGACGGTTACACTTTCTTTATCAATGTATCCATCAAAGGTGGTTGCATACCCCTGGCTCATTCCTGTACTACTACTCGCTGCCCAGCCTTGTGTGCTAATAGGCAGACCTTTAAAATCTTCCCATCGCAATTGTCTTGACTCTTGCCAAGCAAACCGTTCTGGAGCATTAACCATCGATAGGCAAGCTATTGTGATTATACAGACTATAAAACTCTTCAAAACTTATGTTTTTTGTTTCTTCTTGCGAGCTGCTGGAAATAATACATTATTCAAAATAAGACGATATCCTGGTGAATTAGGGTGCAGCTCTAGCTCTGTTTTAGGATCTCCTACTCTATGTCTATAATCTTCTGGATCGTGTCCTCCGTAAAATGTAAAGAACCCTTTCCCTTTTATCCCGTGAATATATCTAGCTTCTCCATTAGTGAGATTTTCTCCCATTACTAGAACATTAGACTTTATACTTTCAGAATCATAACTTGTGGTCTGTCCCATAAACCCTTTTACTAAGGCTGTATGGTTTTGACATAACATGGTGGGGATCGGGTCCCACTTTGCACTATAATCCTTGAGCGTAAAATAGTCTGTAGCAAAAGGAATTTGTCGCTTGCGTGTCATATCTATAGAGGAAAACTCATACACCGTTGGAGATCGTTCGAGTGTAAAATTTTTAAAAGCAAATGTCTTTTTAAAATCAATCTTTGCCGAATAATTTGCATCGCTAGGATCTCCATCAAACATAGGCTCACAGATATCAACACCTTCGGCAGCGAGTGCAATGTCAAAACTGTCTGTCGCACTACACATCGCAAACATAAATCCACCACCTACTACGTAATCCCGTATCTTCAAAGCTACGTCACGCTTCTCTTCTGATACTTTTGAGTAGCCTAGATCTACCGCCAGCTTTTCGGCGGCTTTTTTTTCTTCAATATACCAAGGCGCAGCTCTATAGGCTCCGTAAAACTTCCCAAATTGTCCAGTAAAATCTTCGTGGTGAAGGTGTAACCAATCGTATAAAATTAATTGATCACTCAACACCTCCGTGTCATAAATGGTAGTATAAGGAATCTCTGCGTAGGTAAGCACCATGGTAACAGCATCATCCCAAGGAACTTTACTGTCTGGCGTATATACAGCTATTTTCGGTGCTTTTTCTAGAATTACAGCCTCCATATTTTGAGAAGGACTCGCAATCTCTGTAAGAATCTGCTCGGTTTTACTATCTGAGAGTATCTCGTATGACACCCCTCGAATGGTACACTCCCTGCGTACTTCTTCTGTATCTGGTAGTAAAAATGACCCTCCTCTATAGTTAAGTAACCATTTTACTTTTTGATTTTTGTCTAGTGACCAGTAGGTAATTCCGTATGCTTTAAGGTGTTCTTTTTGCGACTCAACATCCATCGGGATGAGGATGTATGACGCTTTCGCGAAAGCAAAACTCAATAATAAAAAGGAAAGTATAAGCAGCTTCTTCATTGTCAATTTTATAACGAGAAATTTACGGATTTGTTATGACAAAGGCTGTGCCAAAAGGAACGTGAAATTAAATTTTGAATTAAATTGAAATCTGATGTTGATTTTATTATTGTAGATTTGAGATAGCTTTTTTGATGAAATCTTGAAAGCAGTGGAAGTCTGCACAGATCTACATAGAGAAAACAGTAATATGAGATTTTTAAAAATAATAGCTGGTTTAATATTTCTTCTAAATAGTTCTGTCATATATTCACAAGACCCGCAACTATTTGATACCACTTGGAATTTGCACGAATTAATAATTGGTGGATCTACAACTGTCCCTACAAATCCAGTGCATCTTGGCGAACTAACGTTCACAGATAATGAAAATATCATAGAAGTAACTAATGAAAATTGTGAAAAAGTATATGTCGGAGATATTACGAATTATGACGAGAATATAGGTTTCGAATTATTTGACTTTGTTGATGCATTTGGACTTAGTTGTGAAGATGCTAGTGCATTAGATTTTTTAGAAACGCACGCAACGTTTTACGTAACTCCAAATAACAACATCAATAATCCTTTCAATTATCACATTGAATCAGAGGGAGGCGAAATATCATTAAGCATCACTAATGGTCAAAATGATATTGCCATCTATCGAAACGTTCCTTTGAGTGTGACAAATGCCTCAATTACAACCATCCAATTATTTTACAACTCTCAAACCAAACATCTTTCGTTCTCTGGATTACTAGAAAAAACAGAGCTCATCATCTATAATTTACTTGGACAACAAGTTCTTGAAGCGACTGTAAAAGAGAATGAAAAAATACTAGTAAGTGATCTAAAGGAAGGAGTTTATCTTGCGCAAATGTCACAAGATGGGAAAGAACATGTAATTAAGTTTATTAAGTATTAAATAAAATCACCCAGGCGCAGCATATATGTTGCGCCTGTGCTATACTAATTATCATTCCTGCTGTTTAAAAAGGAACCCCGTCATCCTCATCTTCACTAGGCAATCCAGGATCTGGACCGCCAAAGGCATCATTTGCAGAGGGTAAAGAATTTGGGTTAAAGGTATCATCGTTTGCTGCGGCGTTCATACTACTTGCAAACTCATAAGGTGTTGTAAAATCATCTAGATTATCAAATTTACCCAGATGCCCAATAAACTTAAGGCGTATATTGTCAAGTCCACCATTACGGTGCTTTGCAACGATAAACTCTCCTTGACCTTCGGTAGGGCTGCGCTCCTCGTCATCCCACTCCTCTATTTTATAATATTCTGGACGGTAAATGAAGGATACGATATCTGCATCTTGCTCGATCGCTCCAGATTCACGTAAATCAGAGAGTAAAGGTCTTTTACTACCTCCACGTGTTTCTACAGCTCGTGAGAGTTGCGATAGCGCAATTACAGGTACTGCAAGCTCCTTTGCTAGTGCTTTTAAGTTACGTGAGATCATAGAGATTTCTTGCTCACGGTTCCCTCCTCCTTTTTGAGCAGATCCTCCGGTCATTAATTGGAGGTAGTCAATCATAATAATCTTAATTCCAAATTGTGAGGCCAGACGTCTTGCCTTTGCTCTCAAATCAAAGATGGAAAGCGATGGCGTATCGTCTATAAACAGTGGTGCCTTTTCTAAACTTTTTACTTTCACATTAAGTTGCTCCCACTCGTGCTTTTCTAATTTACCCGTACGTAGCTTCTCAGAAGACAGCCCAGTTTCTGACGAGATCAAACGGGTAATCAACTGTACAGAACTCATCTCTAGAGAAAAGAAAGCTACTGGTACATTTTGATCTACCGCCATATTACGTGCCATCGTAAGCGTCATCGCAGTTTTACCCATACCTGGACGAGCCGCAACAATAATAAGATCTGAGGGTTGCCAGCCCGAGGTAAGTGCATCTACTTTATGAAATCCTGTGGGGATTCCAGAAAGTCCTTCCTTATTAGCAATTTCTTCAATTTTCTTTTTTGCCTGTATTACAAGATTCTGAGCGCTTTCTGAACTGCGCTTCACGTTCCCTTGTGTTACTTCATACAACTTAGTCTCTGCGGCATCAAGAAGATCAAATACGTCTGTAGTCTCATCGTAGGCATCTTCTATGATTTCATTTGAAATTTTAATAAGAGATCGCTGTATAAATTTCTGTAATATAATACGTGCGTGATACTCTATATGGGCTGAAGATGCAACCTTTTGAGTTAACTGTATAAGGTAATAATCACCTCCAGCGGCATCTAGCTTAGCCATTTTCTTTAATTGCTCAGAAACCGTTAATAAGTCAACGGGCTGACCTTCTTCAAAGAGAATTCGAATGGCTTCAAAGATGTGTTTATGCTGTTCTTTATAGAAAACTTCAGGCGATAAGATGTCAATCACCTCATCAACACCTTTCTTATCAATCATAAGCGCTCCAAGTACAACCACCTCAAGATCAAGTGCTTGTGGTGGTATTTTTCCTTTCTCAAGGTTGATTACTTGCCCTTTTGAAATGTTGTAAGCTGGTTTTGGCTTGATTTGCTCCATAGCTACGAATGTAAAAAAAATGTTAAATGAGATCTACTTTCGCGAAAGCGGACTACTCACAGGAAGTTAACAATGCAACTGTTAACAACTTAAATATATTGTTAATAAGGGTAAAAAAATCCGCACTCAAGAAGTGCGGATTTTGGTATCAAGTGAAAATGGTCTTGTTAGCCTTTAAAGACTCCCATTTCAGAATATTTTTTCATACGTTGTTCGACCAATTCTTCTGGTGATAAGTTCTTAAATTCATCGTATGCTTTTTTTATTGATGATTTTACCGTAAGGAACGTTTCTTCTCTATTTGCGTGTGCTCCTCCCAATGGTTCTTTTACAATCTCATCAATGAGCTTTTGCTTTTTCATATCTTTTGCTGTAAGCTTTAAAGC
>CAWUIT010000104.1:0-9405 GCA_963922345.1 uncultured Dokdonia sp.
CTAAAAAGATATTACAGTATGTTACTGTAAAAAAAGTTCCTTTAAATGAAGTGCCTTATTACTTATCTGCGGCAGATATTGCTTTAGGGATCATAAATTCAAGCCTGAGCATGGAAGCTGCTTCAGCTATAAAGTTGGGTGAGTATCTCTTAATGGGCTTGCCAATAATCTTCTCATCAGGAATTGGTAACTCTTCAATTATTGGTAAAGAAAGTAGTAAGATTTTCATGTTTGATCAAAATGACTCTGATAACTTTTCTTCCACTACGCAGTTTCTTTTAAATTTAGAAATAGAAAGATCCGATGAGCTTAGAAAATTAGGTTTCAAATATTACTCTTTAGATTCAAGCTTTGCTTCTTATAGGAAGGCTATAGATTATATAAAATAAATCTCACTGATATGGATGATAATCGTCGATTTGATGATTATCAATTGTTTTCTCATTGGAGTTTTTTTCCGTTTCTAAATCACTAAAGTTCTTTTAAATTCCTATAGAGTAAGAATATTTTACTTTTAAAATTGGATTTTTATGCGTGAAAAAT
This sequence comes from uncultured Dokdonia sp., assembly GCA_963922345.1. Classification (GTDB taxonomy): domain Bacteria; phylum Bacteroidota; class Bacteroidia; order Flavobacteriales; family Flavobacteriaceae; genus Dokdonia. Next base: position 544 of record CAWUIT010000104.1, read on the forward strand.
TGAAACTCATATGAATAGTATCTTGGGATGGTGCTCCTACTCATTGTTTAAAAAGGAATATTTCACCCAATCAATAATATTTAATAATAAATTATTTTTGGGTTTTGCAGTTTACTTGGTGATTAAGTAAGACTAATCATACTTATAATAGCCAATTCTATTCGAATAGTGAATACTATAAAATAATTATCACCTGACGATTCCAATATTAGATTTTTATTGTAAATGTGACATTGTTGTCAATTATATATCTGCCTAAATTTGAAAATAAAAATTAAAGTTTATAAGAATTAATGCTTACCAATATTAGGTTTATCCTCAATAAATATCAAAGGAAGTGTTCAGTATGACTTAATTTTATTATTAAAACTTATTTATTTTTAATTCATCATTAATTTACAATATTGGTCCTTTAATTAACCCATACTATTTGTAATAGTTTATTTTATTTGACAAATATTCTTATGAATTAAAATTTAAATAGAGTAACATTGCAATCATTACTGATAATTCAACGAACTTAATTTTTTATTTATATTATTCAATTCATTCTGAGATCGAGTGATTTTTTTCTGAATTCATTTATTTCAAAATAATTTTAAAAAATTACCGCTTAATTGTATCAAAGCGATCATTAGTTGTTATTTAAGTTTAAAAATTAAAATTTAATGTCTTATATTTTTTTTTCCTTACAAAACTTCAATCGTGATGGTGGTGGTAGTGTGCGTATTTACGGAATATTAAATGAGCTAGTGAGAAACGACAGTAATGTTGTATTTATTTCAAATGCCAGTAATTTTACAAATTTTGATTCTCGCATTAAACACATAAGAATTGGTCATGAAATTAATCCCAAACACAAAGCTCTGATTCAAGGTTTAACAGGTATTTTGTCTCCAAAATTAATTCCGCTATTTTATCCTATTCTTTTTAGAAGCTTAAAGAAAGCTTTAATTTTAGCTAATGCGATTGATAAAAAAATCTATTTTTTTGAATATCTAGATAACACAGTAGCTTACCTTCTAAAAAAAAATGGTCTTATAAAATATTATGTAAATGACATTCATGGTATAGCAACAACTGAATTCAGATATCAACAAATAAATTCAACTAAATTTAAAAATAAAATTAAATTTTATTTTAAATACCGAATAGCACATTTGTTAGATAAAAAGGTTTTTGAAAATGCTACTGGTTTGATCTTTGCCAGTAGGTTAATGAAAATACATTATAATCGCCTTTATAACATCGAGAACAAAGAATCATTTATAATTCCTAATTTATTAAATAGAAACGCCGTTGACCAAAAAGTTGATTCTGATTTGAAGAACAAATTAATAAAGGAATTTAACATCGTTAAGTCAGATTTTACATTCTTCTTTGCTGGAACATTTAAGGCCTCTGCTGGCGTACAAGACTTAATTAAAGCTTTTAGCAGATTTGTTAAAATTTATCCGCAAGGAAAACTTATCATCATAGGTATTGGCCCTTCAAAAGATGAGTGCCTTAGGCTTATTGATAAGCTAAAATTAAATAGTAGAGTTATCATTATTGAAAGAATCCCGTACGAACAGCTTCGTACTTATCAGAGCCTATCTCAAGTAATTGTATGTCCAGATAGGCAGAATCCATACTCTGAACTTATAGTCCACCTAAAATATTTTGATTCACTTGCTTCTGGGCGCTTGGTTATTAATGGAGCCTTTGAAAGTGTTATGGAAATTAATAAAGATAATTTTTTATCACCTACCTTTATACCATCAGATTTAGAAGATCTTTATGAAACAATGGTAGAGTGTTTTGATAACTATTTAACTCTCTTAGAAAAATTTAAGAACACGAGAGATTTTACTTTGAATAATTTAACCTATAGTGGTTATCTAGATGTACTACAGTCTTAAATAGAACATTATGCAAACTTTGGGACAAAAAAAAAGATAAATAGATGATTGATATATTAATTATCTCTGCAATTATTATTCTAGGTAATGCTATACTTAATTTTTTTAAAAATGATCTTACCTCTAAAGACATTCTTTATCTAAAAAGGCTTTGGATGTATCACTTATTATTCGGTATTATCTATTATACATATATAGTTTACGGTCCTGGAGGGGATTCTTTGGGGTATTATATAACTAGTAATGAACTTTCACTTTCTCAGGCCTGGAGCTTATTTATAATTAATGGTCCTGGAACCTATGCAATGTATCTATTAAATACAATTCCAACCAAATTTTTTTCATTTTTTTCAATGACTTTGCTTTATACATTGATTGGATATATCGCATTTGTACTCTATTATTTACTCTTTAATAATTTGATAAAATTTAATTCACGATTAGGTAAGTTTAGAATATTTCCTTTGATTTTTTTTCTACCTAATTTGCACTTTTGGTCTGCTGGACTGGGAAAGGATACTCTATTATTTTTTTGCATCGCAGGATTTCTTTACAGTATTCAAAATATTACGAAACGTGTATTTTTTATGATTTTTGTCTTGTCATTATCTTACCTGATACGTCCTCATATTACTATTTTTTTAATAGCAGCTTACGGTTTAGGTTATACCTTAGATAGAGGCTTGAAATTTTACCAAAAGATTTTGATTATACTAGTTTTTATTGGTGCTTTCATTTTTCTCTTTGATAATGTAATGGCCTATTTAAAAATAGAAGATTTATCAACAGATGCTCTAAATGAATTTTCAGAAAGTAGAGTAGGAAACCTCAGTAGAGCCTCTACAGGTTCTAGTGTTGATATTTCTAACTACCCATTTCCTTTAAAAATTTTCACCTTTCTGTACAGACCTTTATTTTTTGATATAAACGGTGTATTAGCGATAATAGCTTCATTTGAAAATTTATTACTTTTAATCCTCTCTTTTAAACTAATAAAGTCAAATCCAATTAAAACATACAGAAATGGTTCTTATTTAATCAAAGGATCTTTTTTGTTTCTAATTATGGGGGTCATTTCGTTTTCACTTATATTAGGAAATCTTGGAATTATGTTGAGACAGAAGAATATGTTCTTACCCATACTTTTATTTCTTTGTTTATATTCTATTTCAGAAAAATACAGGAGAGAGAAGTTTGTTTCTTGACAGAGTATTCATCTAAAAGTGTTTTAATTTGGTCTACATCTATTCTTAAAGTTTTATAATTTTTGAAAAGCTAGATTCACAGACATTTATTATAATGATCATATCTCGATTAAAAGAGTTGTTTAAAAATGGTAAATATTGGATACAACTTTTACTCTTGTGCTATCATTCTATATTTGTTATAATAGCCTATTATTACGCACTAAATAATGGGGGTGATGCAAATCTATACTGGTTTCAAATAGAAAATGAAATAATAAATAATAAGAGTTGGTATGAATTATTAAATTATGGTACCGAATTCATATTATTTCTAAATTATCATTTTGCTATTCTTTTAGAGTTACCCCAATATATAGGTTTTATAATGTATGGATCTATAGGCTTTTTAGGTATTTTACAATTCAAAAAACTAACTGAACTCTGGATAGGTAAGTCAATTTACATTTTCAAAATAAATTTTCTGCCAATATTGTATTTTCTACCAAATCTGCACTTTTGGACAGCGAATCTTGGAAAGGAACCCATTTGTTTTTTATGTATTTCAACAATTTTTTTACAATTAAAAAGAAGGGAGTATGGTTCCTGGCAATTCTTTTCAGCTATTTTTTTTCTAGTACTAATAAGACCACACGTGGCCTTGATGTTGATATTTTCAATAGGGTTAATCTATAGCATTTCAAAAAATATTAAACTAAAACAACGTATAGCTTTAGGCGCAGCAACTGCACTTTTTACTTTGGTTTGTTTTTATCTCTTTCTACAACTTTCAAAGGTTAAATATTTTGATTGGGGCCGATTAAAATATTTCAACGACTATTCTATTTTATCATTTAAAAATTCTGGAAGTTATGTTCCAATGCTGGAGTACAATTACGTCGAAAAGCTTTTTGCTCTTTTTTTTCGGCCTATATTTTACGATGCTTCAACAGCTTATAGCTGGATTTTAAGTACTGAAAATGCTCTAATATTATTAATTCATATTATTGCAATTTTTCTAATAATAAAATTTAGAGCAAGAGTTAAGATTGATAGTTTATTCAAAATTATAATTATTTACACATTTATTAGTGGCTTACTCTATGTACAGCGCTATGCAGGATTAGGTATTTTTGTAAGGACTAAGATTATGATTCAGCCATTTACAATAATTGCAATAGTGTATATTATAAAGTCCACTTTAGATAAGTCATCAGATAACCGTATATCTAGGAAGGTTAATTATTGAGCAAAAGATTACTTATGGCAAAACTCATACGCATCACAACAATCCCACTATCTCTTGAAAAGTTGCTAGAAAATCAACTAGCATTTATGAGGAAACATTATGAGGTGACAGCTGTATCATCAGAGCGTGAGAGATTAGAGGCTTTTGGTCGAGAGCAAGGAGTTTCAACCTATACTATTGATCTTACACGAAAGATAACCCCAGTTAAAGACCTCAAAGCTGTTTATAACTTATATAGGTATCTTAGAAGAGAACAACCGCATATTGTACATACCCATACTCCAAAAGCGGGTGTAGTAGGGATGATCGCGGCGAGGCTAGCAAATGTGCCACATAGATTACATACTGTTGCGGGTCTACCTTTATTAGAGACCACAGGTGTAAAAAGATTTATACTCAATCAAGTAGAAAAGCTTACATATTATTGTGCGACTAAAGTGTATCCCAATTCTCAGGGCTTAAAAGATATTATCATAAATGAAAACTTTACTACTCCTAATAAACTCAAGATCATAGGGAAGGGAAGTTCTAACGGTATAGACACCACCTACTTTTCTGTAAGTGACGAGTTGCTTGAAATTTCAAATAGAAAAAGAAACGAGCTATCAATTCCAGAAACTGACATTGTCTTCGTTTTCGTTGGGAGAATGGTTTCAGACAAGGGGATAAATGAGCTTGTTGATGCTTTCATTCAACTGTGTAATGATTCTGAAAAGTGTTCTCTCTTGCTCGTCGGACCTCTCGAGAGTGATCTCGATCCATTATTACCAAAAACAGAAGAAGCGATAGAAAAGCATCCTAAAATCTTTACAACAGGATTTGTAAGTGATGTAAGACCTTATTTTGCTTTCGCGAAAGCGTTAGTTTTTCCATCATACAGAGAAGGCTTTCCTAATGTTGTTTTACAAGCGGGAGCTATGGGATTACCTAGCATTGTTTCAAATATTAACGGTTGTAATGAGATTATAGCAGATGATACTAATGGAATAATAGTGCCTGTAAAGAGTAGCACCGCCTTATTTGAAGCTATGAGATATTATCTAAATAATCCTAATGTATGCAATAGACATGCTAATAATGCCAGAGAAATCATTGTCAAAAAATACGAACGATCAGAAATTTGGGAGGCATTATTAGCTGAATATAAAAGTTTAGGTAATTTTTGAGGAAGATAAAAGGATTGTATTTTCGCGTTGATGATGTATCGCACTATAATTAAGCCATTTTTTGATGTTTTCTCTGCAGCTTGTGGACTCATCTTACTAGCTCCTATTCTAATAATTATAGCTGTTCTATCGTTAGTAGTCAACGGTGAAAATCCATTCTTCACGCAGGAAAGAACAAAAAAAAGTGGATCGCTATTTAAAATAATTAAATTCAAGTCGATGAACGGTAAAAAAGGTCAGGATGGAAATTTATTGCCGGACAAGGATCGATTAACCCGTTTAGGTTCTTTTTTAAGAAAAACTTCTCTTGATGAAATTCCACAACTTTTTAACGTATTAGTAGGAGATATGAGCATTGTAGGTCCTCGTCCATTATTACCAGAATACCTACCTCTATATTCAAAAGAACAGTCACGTAGGCACGATGTAAAACCTGGCATTACAGGCTGGGCGCAGGTAAATGGTCGTAATGCCATAAGTTGGGAAGAGAAGTTTGAAAAAGACGTATGGTACGCATACAATCAAAGTTTTATACTTGATTTTAAAATAGTCTTACTTACAATTAAAAAAGTTTTTGTCAGAGAAGGAATCAATATGGAAGGAGAGGCAACGACAACACATTTTAAAGGAAGTTTATGATTACCTTATACGGAGCAAGCGGTCACGGGAAAGTTGTTAAGGATGTTCTCAATAAGAATAATATCGACGTTACATTTATCATAGATGACAACAAAGATATTACCACTTTTGAAGGATTAGAAGTAAATGATTGTAGTCAACTTGAGCCCAAATCTCAAGTTATCATTGCTATTGGCGACAATTCTGTAAGAAAAGCAATTGCTCTAAAAATATCAAATACTTTTCTCAAATGCACGATGCATCCTAGTGCTACTATTGGTAATCAAGTACAGATAGGTGAAGGCAGTGTTGTTATGGCAAATGCAACTATTAATCCTTCTGTATCTATTGGTAAACATTGTATTATCAATAGTAATGCTGTAGTGGAGCATGACTGTAAGATTAGTAATTATGTACATATTTCTCCTGGTGCTGTGATTACTGGTGGAGTTACTTTAGGAGAAGGTGTGCATATAGGAGCAGGAGCGGTTGTACTACCAACAGTATCTGTAGGCAATTGGACAACTATTGGTGCTGGAGCAGTAGTTACAAAAGATATTCCCGATGGAAAAGTATATGTGGGTAATCCAGCAAAATTTTTAAGAGAAAATAATGAATGAATCAAAAATATGGCTTTCATCTCCTCATATGGGGGGTAGAGAGCGGGCTTATGTAACAGAAGCTTTTGATACAAATTGGGTAGCGCCATTAGGTCCCAATGTCAATGGCTTCGAAAGTGATCTCGCCACTTATCAAGGTGAAAACATAAAAGTCGCCGCTCTAAGCTCAGGTACAGCCGCAATACATCTAGCACTTATCCAATGTGGGGTAGAGGCAGGAGACGAAGTTATATGTCAATCTTTCACTTTTTGTGGAAGCATAAACCCTATTATATATCAAGGTGCTAGACCTGTACTTGTAGATAGTGAGCCACTTACGTGGAATCTGTGCCCAGATCACTTAGAAGAAGCTATAAAGGACAGAATTAAAGGTGGTAAAAAACCAAAAGCAATTATTGCTGTACATCTTTATGGTATGCCCTATAAGGTAGAGGCCGTTCACGCGGTTGCTAGTAAATATGAAATTCCTGTAATAGAGGATAGTGCAGAGGCGCTAGGTTCAACCTTTAAAAATCAAAAGTGCGGCACCTTTGGTCGGTTTGGTATTCTTTCATTTAATGGAAACAAGATTATAACTACCAGCGGGGGAGGAGCGATGGTATGTCATTCTCAATCAGATAAGGACCAGACAGTATTTCTTGCTACACAAGCTAGAGATGATGCGCCACATTATGAACACACAACCATAGGCTATAATTATAGATTAAGTAATATATCTGCCGGTATTGGCCGAGGGCAAATGGAAGTACTCGATAAACATATTGCTTTACGTAGGGCAATGCACGATTTTTACGTTTCGTGTTTCAAGAATGTGCAAGGAGTTTCAGTTTTATCAGAACCCTCAGAAGATTATTTTAGTAATCACTGGCTTTCTGCAATATTAGTCGATCCAGAAAAAACCGATGGTATTACTCGCGAGGATTTGCGTCACGCTTTCGCGAAAGCGAATATCGAATCAAGACCCCTTTGGAAACCTATGCATCTACAACCCATTTTTGAAAATGTGCCTTATTATGGTGGAGGCGTTTGCGAGCGTCTCTTTGATCAAGGCTTATGTCTTCCCTCTGGTTCAAATCTTACCGATGATGACAGAAGTAGAATAGAAAAGGTTATCTTTAAAGTGTTTACCTAAATTTTTTATGTTTAAAAAAATTCTAGATATACTGAACCGGCTATTTTCTGAAGAAAATAAGTTAGACATCAGAAAGTTACGATACCTGCCACGCTGGGCCGTTCTTTTTATCGATACAGGGCTTATATTTATATCTTTAGTTCTTACGTACTATTTACTCAAAGGTTTACACATCTATCCTCTTAATACGCTCAATGTTATCCAGCAGTTAAGTTTGATAGTAGGGATTAACTTTATTTTTCTTCTAGTTTTTAAAACCTACGCTGGATTGATTAGACATTCATCATTTATGGATGCTATCAAGCTATTATTTGCTTCTTCTGGAACCTTTACAGTTCTAATAGGAATCAATATGATTTCATTACTTACAAGTGGTAAGAAGGTATTTCTAACTACCGAGTTATTTCTGTTTTTTGTAATCTCTTTCTGTGCTTTATTTATATTTCGATTAATCATAAAGCAACTTTATGAGTCTTTTAAAATTGTTCAAAAAGATGAAGAATTAATAAGAGCCGTTATTTTAGGTATAGATGATAGTGCCATATCTATTGCGGCAGCTCTTGATATAGAGCATCCTCAAAGGTTTGTTGTACAAGGTTTTGTCTCTAAGAGACAAAATAAGAGTTTACGTATCTTAGATAAACCAGTATTAGAATTAACCCAAAATATTAAAGAAATAGTTGATAAGCTAGAAGCATCTTCGATAATTTTTGCTGGAAATTCGCTGAATGCTGAGGAGCGCTTTTCACTAGTAAAAGACTGTTTAGAACACGATATAAAAGTTTATAATTCACCACTTGTTATTAATTGGAGTGAAAAAACCACAGTTACAGATCAACTCAAATCGCTTCAAATAGAAGATCTTTTAGATAGGGATCCTATAAAGTTAAACGATAAAATTAAATCCAAAAAGATTCAAGGTAAGACAGTTTTAGTCACTGGTGGAGCTGGGTCAATTGGCAGTGAGATCGCCAGACAGGTTGCATCATATA
>CAWUIT010000105.1:0-9179 GCA_963922345.1 uncultured Dokdonia sp.
GAGTGGGTACGTCAAGGAGCAAAAGGTCGCCAGACCAAGCAAAAAGCACGTCTACAGAACTACGATAAGATGATGAGTCAAGATCAGAAGCAGGTTGATGAGAAGCTAGAGATCTATATCCCTAATGGACCAAGATTGGGGACTAATGTATTGGAAGCGTCTGGTGTGAGTAAAGCATTTGGAGATAAGTTACTTTATGAAGATCTGAACTTTAACCTGCCGCAGGCTGGTATCGTAGGTATTATTGGACCTAACGGAGCTGGTAAAACCACAATCTTTAAGATGATTATGGGAGAAGAGACGCCAGATAAAGGCACTTTTACAGTAGGAGAAACAGCGCAAATCGCCTATGTAGACCAGAGTCATAGTAATATAGATCCAGAAAAAACAATCTGGCAAAACTTCTCAGACGAGCAAGAACTTGTGATGATGGGAGGGAAGGAAGTAAACTCAAGAGCCTATCTAAGTAGATTTAATTTCTCTGGTAGTGAGCAAAACAAAAAGGTAGCTACACTGTCTGGTGGTGAACGTAACCGTTTACACCTTGCAATGACTTTAAGGGAAGAAGGTAATGTATTGCTTCTAGATGAACCTACAAATGACCTAGATGTAAATACGCTAAGAGCGCTAGAAGAAGGTCTTGAAAACTTTGCAGGATGTGCTGTAGTGATTAGTCACGACCGCTGGTTCTTAGATCGTATTTGTACACATATACTTGCTTTTGAGGGAAATAGCCAGGTGTATTTCTTTGAAGGAAGCTTTTCTGATTACGAAGAAAACAAGAAAAAGCGATTGGGTGGCGATTTGATGCCTAAGCGTATTAAGTATAAAAAACTGGTGCGTTAAGTACGTGCTAGTTAAAAATATAAAAGCCCGATACGTAAATAGTGTCGGGCTTTTTTATGATTTAGCGATACATTAAGAGAATGTAAATGCAACCAGACAAATAACGAGTATTGCAATAGCTACAATAAGTATAGATTTATCTTTTATTTCAGTACGCATATAGATTGTAATCAATTCTATTAATAAGATGTGAAATATCTAAAAGGTTGCGTCTCTGTGATGAAATTTTTTATAAATATCATTGTATCAATCCATTCCTGGTTGTTTCAGGATAAAACCTTCTTTGGCTTTGGCCTCATCTACTTGACGCTTAACATCCTTTAAAAGCTGTTTTGCGTCATAAATGATTCCATCTTTGATTGTATATTTTACACCACCCACACGTACTACTTCATTATCTTCTGTAAGTTTTATGGCTCCAGTACCATATAAAACCTTAAGGTTCTGCAACGGATTTTCTTCTATAATGACAAAATCGGCTAGTTTGCCTACTTCAACAGAGCCTATTTGATTTTCCATATTGAGAAGCTCTGCACCGTTAAGAGTGGCCGCTCTAATGATTTCTAATGGATGAAACCCTGCTTCTCTAAGCAGTTCTAGCTCCCTAGGATACGCAAACCCATATAGTTGAAATATAAATCCGGAGTCTGTCCCTACGGTGACGCGTCCCCCACGATTTTTATAATCATTTACAAACTGCATCCACAATCGATAGTTGTTTTTCCAGTTTACCTCTTCTTCTGTACCCCAATAATGCCAGTAGCTACCGTGAGATATCTTACTAGGTTGGTAAAATCTCCAGAGCGATGGTAGCGTGTACGTCTCGTGCCACTCTGCCCGTCTTGCTCGCATAAGATCTCTACTTGCTTCATAAATATTAAAAGTAGGATCAAGTGTGAAGTCTAGCGCAAGCAATTCGTCCATAACGGCATTCCACTTCTCAGATCCAGGTTTTGCTGCTTGCGCCCACAATCTTCCTGCTTCGCCAAAACGGTGTTGCTCATTATTGTAATTATAATCTAATGGATAATCTTGTGTGGTTGTATTTTCTAGCAGTGCCTCTGGTAAACCATACCAATGCTCCATCGAGGTAAGACCAGCCCTGGCGCTATTTAAAACATTCCAGCGGGCTACACTCATTTGTGCATGATGCATAGAGGAGGTAAGCCCCAACTTCTTATTTTCTTTGAGCGCAGCTTCCATAACTTCTGGCGAAGCCCCAAAGAACTTGATTCCATCAGAACCATTATTGTAATTTTCCTGAACCCAAGCTCTAGCCTGAGCTGCTGTTGTTATTGGAGTAGAACTACCTTGACCAAAACCAGTATGAGAGACAATACGCGGAGCAATGATCTCATTATCTTTCGATTTCTTTTTAAGATCCAAGGTAAAATCACGACCTCTACCTGACACTTCACGTACCGTTGTCACGCCGTGTGCCATCCATAGTTTAAATACATAATCTGGATCTGCTCCCTGTGATTCTCCACCTATATGCACGTGACAATCTACAAAGCCAGGGAGAAGATACATCCCACTGGCATCCAATTCTTTACCACCTGGTCGTAGTTGTGGGCGTTTTGCTTGGTCAATAGATACTCCTGGATATCCTACTACCTTAATTTCGGTAATTTTATTGTTTTCTACTACAATATCTACCGGACTAATAGGTGGTGCTCCGTTTCCATTTATGAGCGTGACACCCCTTATGATAAGTTGATCATAGGGACCTTGCTGTTGAGGTGATTGCGCTTTCGCGAAAGCGTGAACAAAGAATAGACTAACACACAGCCAAAAAAGATTACGACTCATAGTTTTAATTTATCAGGTTGCCTAAAAACAGCGCGTTTAGAAATAATTTATTGGTGCCATACCAACTTCCTCGAAAATTGGGATTATCTGCAAAAAGGATTACACGTCCTCTGCCTTGAGGAGATACCACAAGAGAGGCACTCTTTTTCATATACTCATTTAAGTTTTTTTCTGAAATAAAACCATCGATATGTGGATTTTCTGAATATTGCGCAACCGTGTTATATGGATCTTCACTAGGCTGGATCCAGACATTATTATTTTTATAAACAGGTAATGTTTTATAACGATACCCGAAGGCTAGAGGGTGGGATAGATCTAAATCTACTTGGAAGATAGCGCCCCCTAATCGCTCTTTGCCACGATTAGGTCTTTGATCTACGTAGGGTTTACGTACAACAACTTCAGAACTGTCTTTCTCCTTTTCTGCGGTAAGTTTACCAGACGCGATATCATTTTTGATCGCCCAGCTACTTGCGGTTCCAGATGTAATGAGCGTATTTCCTTGCGATATCCAGTTTTTGAGTTTGTCTCTTTGGGTTTCTGACAAGTCATTGTAATTGCCTGAAACCATAACAAGTGTGTTATATTTAGACCAATCGATACGATTAAAGTTGCTCATAAGCACTTTTGTGATAGGCATATGGACTCTTGTGTCTAAGAGATGCCATACCTCGCCAGCTTCGTAGGAGCTCGTGCCATTTCCCACCAGCATAATTGCTTTTGGGGTTTCTACTTTTTGAAAATTGCTGCTTCCTAGATCAATACCTTTTATGCTAAAACCGGTGTTTGCTGCATAGACGGGCACCTGAAACTTTTTCTGTGCTTCTGAGATAATTTTATACACTGCTGCCGCATCTTTATCTTGACGGCTTACGGGAAGCATAAGTGTTCCATAATTAAAGTCCTTAACACCTGCTGTTGTGGTTGCTGTAAATGGCTTGAAAGCTGCCGTAAGTTTGAGCCCGTTTCTTTGTAAATGGGCAAGCAATGCCGGAGTGTTATAATCATCATAATCAATGATATAGGCGTAACTTGATTGGACTATAGGTTGTACTTTATTTAGGTTGTCTACAGATGTAATTTCTTCTCCGAGGGAAGGGACACTTGATAAGCCCTTAGATCTCATATTGTAAAAATTATCTACAGACCACGCGCTTGCATCATAATAAACACTATCTCTGTACTCTTTGTATGTTTCAAAAAAGGATTGCACCATACGTTTTTGTGGCTGGCTCGAAGGGACTACGTATCGACCATCTCCTGCTGCGTAGAGTTTAATACGGTGCTTTAAAAGTTTGTCAATGAATGCTTTTGTCCTATTTTGATCATACGGATCACCAAATTCATAAGCGACTGCTTGTTGTGTTTTTGTTTTTGACAAGGCACTTGTAAAGAAGTCTTGCTGGTAAGCTCTGAGGGTCGCTTTATTTTCAACTGCTGCTTTGACGGTTGCCATTCCAGAGGTGAATTGATTTCTAATCGTAAAAGGAAAACTTATAGTTCCAAAATCTGTGTCTTGTAAATGACCTCTGCTACTAGCTTGTTCAAACAATAAGGCAAGAGCGCCTTGTAAATCTGGATATGAAGAGCCGTAACCGGGATACGTACCATCAAAAGCCTCTTTTGTAAAGTAAAAGCTTCCTATTTCATCTAGAGCACTGGCGAAATAAGGTGCAAAAAGATCGTTAAGCTGGCCATAGTTTTCTTTAGGCATAATAGGATCTTTACTACCTATGGGAAGCATAGGTTCAAAAAAGTGCGTACTATTTGTTCCCATCTCGTGAAAATCTGTGACGACATTAGGGTACCAGTTGTGATACCAGTCTAGTTTGCTTCTACTTTCAGGGTTGATAGCCAGTAGCCAGTCTCTATTGAGGTCAAACCAGTAGTGGTTAGTCCTTCCTCTGGGCCACGCTTCCGTATGTTCTATATCCAGATTATCTGACACAAGTGGACTGCCCTTATAGCTATTTGCCCACTGTGTGTGTCTATCTCTTCCATCTGGATTAATAGTAGGGTCTATAAAAATGACACTGTGATTACGATACTTTTCAATCTCTGGATGTTTTGAAGCAATGAGGGTGTAAGCCGTGAGCAAGGCGGCTTCAGAACTTGAGGGTTCATTACCGTGTACATTATAGCCTAGTTGGATAAAAACGGGCACATCATCATAATTAGTCATCTTTTGCGCTGTGTTCACAAAAGCAAGATGCTGTTGTTTTATATCTGTTAGGTTTTCTTGATTTTCAATACTAGATATGGTGAGCATAACAAGCTTACGATTTTCGTGAGTACGCCCATATACTTCCAATGTTGCTCTAGGGGAGACCTCGGCAAGTTTTTCAAAATAGGAAACAATCTGATCGTGACGCGTATGCTGCTCCCCGATGTCATAACCTAAAAACTCTGCTGGAGAGGGAATAGTTGTGTCCCAAGGACCGTATTTACCGGTAAAATAGTCTTGAGCATAAAGTTGTGGAGATAGCGCTTTCGCGAAAGCGAAAAAAATAAGTGCTGTAAAAAGTAATTTGTTTTTCATTTATAAGCGTTTATCCTTTAAAAATACAGAAATAATTAATGGGGAAAATCTAATAGGAAAATGAGATTTTGAGTATTTTTATTTTGTGCACGGTTTTTGATACCTGCTAGTTCTTAATAATCACTATGCGCTATTTTTATTTATTGCTGTTTATCACTTCTCTAGGTTTTGGCCAATCGGGTGTTACACCAGGTGTAGTTATACGGAGAGTAGAACAGGAGGCATCTTCAGAAAAAAGCTATGCGCTTTATCTACCGAGGGAATATGATGAGACGACTAAGTATCCTGTTGTTTTTATTTTTGATGAGGAAGGACGAGGAGATGTATTAACACAACAATTTACCATCGGGGCAGGTCTGACCAATAGCATTATAATAGGAGCTAATTATAAATTGAACGATTCTCTCAAAGTAGCTCTGCAAGAGACTGAGCAACTTATCAATAGTGCTTATAATTTGTATAGTATTGATAGAGATAGAATCATACTTGCTGGTTATGGTGATGGTGCGCTGGTGGCGAGTGCCTCTTCACAACTTACTAATACTGTTTATGGTCTCATTGCCATTAAGGACGCGTTTTTAGATAAAGAATTACTACGTAAGAATCCTCGATTAAAGGTGGCACTGCTATCACCAGATGAGGGAGAGCAGTTTTATAAATTAAAAAATTACTCAAAAAGCTATACACTTGAAGATTTTATAGTGGGTTATTATGAGTATGATGGTAGCGACATCCCAGAGTCAGGCTACCTTGCGGCTGCTCTTACAGACCTATTACTAGTAGAGGATACTCCAGAAGCTCTTGTAAAAGCCTATTATGATAGTGATCTGGCTTTTGGGGATATATTATATAGACGCCAGCAACACCTATATGCATATGATTTTGTGCGAAAATTAAAGTCTAAGTATAAGAAACGCTTGGATATCGATGCACAAAAAGATCTTGAAAAAGAAATACGCTTTAATAAAACATTCCGAAGCAAGAGAGATAGAAGTACCGTCATTAACTACTCCGAAGGTTTACTTGTAGAAGATTTTCAATATTACCTTACCGAGGATACACGCAATGCCTATTTTGATAATTTGGGATGGTGGAGTTATCAAATGGATGATCTCGATGCAAAAATTGATAGCACGGCATTATCAAAGCAAGAACGTAAATCTGCACTGCGACTTAAGGGATTTGTACAACAAGGAGTTGAGCAGCAATATGACTTAAGTAAAAGTCAAGGAGCGGCTCCAGAAAAGTTACTTTTTATAAACGTATTGCGCACCCTTATAGACCCCACAAATCAAGACGCTTTTCTGGAAGTAATACAACTAAGCGCAAGGGAGGGTGACAATAATGCAGCTTTATTTTACCTCGAGGAACTTTTAAAGACAGGTTATCGTGAGTATGAGACCCTTTACAATTTGCCTTACACTATTGCACTACGTATCAGCCCAGAGTGGAACGAGATTATCTTTGCCTACCTAGGTAAAGCTAAGTATTACTATTAGTATTTTGAACTTGTTTAATAGCCTCAATAATTTGCTCACTATGTGCCGTAGAGGCAAACAGCTTAGAACCGCCACTATGAGTGGGAATGAGTAGCGCTTCTCCAGGCTTGGTATTATAGAGTAGACCGTGAGGAGTTAATCGTATTCCCATCCCCCAGTACCAAGGTACGTCTATCGTTTTTGCATCTTCTACCTTCAAATCACTTGTAGCAATGGTACGTTTGATTAGTCCTACACCAAATTTCAAATACGATTTTTCTGGAGTAATAATGATCTCTAGTTTGTAAAAGAATAAGAGTATAGCAAGCCAAAAAAGTGCGAAGCCTATCCCAAACGGTCCAAAATTAAATAAACCTGCAATCGCAAAAACTACAAGTAAAATCAAGGAAAGCACTATAAGAATAGTAAAGTTTTGTGACTCTTTGTATATAATATTCTGTTTGTTTTCCATAAAGATTAAAATTATAATTCTAAAGATAAAGCAGATTTCTGATACAAATGGCAGGTTTTTTATTATAAATAAATTTGGCTCGATTATTGGCTGTTCATTATTGTGTTAACAACTAACCTTAAGTTTTTACGCACCACTCTTTAGTATTATTACATTTATCTAAAGGGGAATAAAAAATACCGCTTATGGATTTTAGCCAAGAAGGAAATAGCGTGTCACTTACTCGTTTTGAGTCAATGTTGAAGACTAATGATGTTCTTTTCTTTGATTCTGAGGAGTTTGAGAATATTGCAAATCATTATATAGAATGTGGTAAAATTGCGCTTGCGCGAAAAGCAGTAAAGCTCGGTTTAGATCAACATCCCACATCTTCAAATTTAAGATTGTTTAAGGCCGAACTTTTCATTTTTGAAAATAAGTTTGATAAGGCCGAAGCTATATTGAGTGAGCTACACGAATTAGAACCTCAAAACGAAGAGGTCTTTATACAGAAAGCAAATATTTATAGTAAGCAAGACGAACATAAAAAGGCAATTGATCTTTTAGAACAAGCAATAGACCTTACAGATGATCCTGCCGATGTTTATTCCATTATCGGTATGGAATATCTTTTTCTTGAAGATTTTCAAAACGCCAAGTTTAATTTTATGAAATGTCTTGAGGTAGATGATCAAGACTATAGCGCACTGTATAATGTAATTTATTGCTTCGACTTTTTACAGCAGCACGAAGAAGCAATTGATTACTTAAATATGTTCCTCAATAAAAATCCTTATTGTGAAGTGGCTTGGCATCAAGTTGGGAAACAGTATTTTGGACTCAACGAGTATGAAAAGGCACTGTCTGCCTATGAGTTTGCTATTATCAGTGATGATCGTTTTGTAGGTGCTTACCTAGAAAAAGGTAAAGTTTTAGAAAAATTAGGTAGATATAATGAGGCCTTAGAAAATTACCAGATTACTTTAGAGCTAGAAGATCCTACATCCTTTGCTCTTTTACGTATGGGGAAATGCTATGATAAGTTAGGTAGCGATGAGCTTGCTATAAAGCATTTTGAGCGTTGTGTCCACGAAGACCCTCTTTTGGATAACGGCTGGATAGCAATTACAGATTTTTATAAGAAGCGTCTTAATTATCAAAAAGCGCTGTATTATATAAATAAAGCTATAAGCATAGATAGTGATAATGTACTTTACTGGAAGCGCTATGCAAACATCAATCATAGACTCAAGTTTTATGAAGAAGCAGAAGAAGGCTATCGTCGCACGCTAGAATTGGGGAATTACGAGTTAGAGACGTGGTTGCATCGGGCAGATATCCTTATCCAACTTGGAGAAGGGGATGCTGCTATTACAAATCTTACTCAGGCGATGGAGTTTTATCCTGAAAATGCTGAGATAGCATTTAGATTATCTGGCCTTAATTATTCAAATGGTAACGACATCCAAGGAAGATACTTTTTAAAAAATGGACTGAAGGCAGATCCTGATTTTTCTATCATATTAGAGGAGTTATTTCCTTATGCAGCTAGTAAAAAAGAGGTAGTCGATCTTATAAAAAAATACACAGACTAATACATTCTTAAAATGTTCATTTCAAAAGTAGGTGCTTATGGTGAAAGCTAGTATTTTAGCGTGACACGATAAACTAGTATCTATGCCTAAAACCACTACTTCTCACATTTTTGTTATTTTGAAAGGTATGGCAATGGGTGCGGCAGATGTAGTTCCAGGAGTTTCTGGAGGGACCATAGCATTTATTTCTGGTATCTATCAAGAACTTATTGAGACCATAGATCGTCTTGACTTTGGGTTGTTTAAAGCTTGGAAAGAAAAAGGTTTTAAAGCTACTGTTGCTATATATAACCTCAAATTTCTTGGGAGTCTTTTCTTAGGGATCGCAATAAGTATTCTTTCACTGGCACGGGTCATTGCTTACCTCTTAGAGACATATCCTATTCTGGTTTGGTCATTCTTTTTTGGTCTCGTAGTAGCAAGTATCCTTTATATTGGAAAACAAATTGAACGGT
>CAWUIT010000106.1:0-9154 GCA_963922345.1 uncultured Dokdonia sp.
GTTTCTTCAGTGCGAGCATCATATCCTATACTGCGCAGGTATTTTGAAAAAATATCGGTGTAACCGTGAGTACAAATTATTTTTTCGGCACCTGTGGCTTCAATACTTTCTAAAAGTGCTGGCCAGTCACAGTGATCACTCATCACAAAACCTTTATCTATAGCTCTACGGCGACGTGCTCCTCTAAATGTCATCCAGCCACTAGCACTTGCAGTTACATAAGGAACCATCTTGCGTATCCAGGTGCTACCGTGTGCACTGTGTGGTGCAAGAACGATACTTCCTGGAAAATGAGCTTTATTTGTATCTCTTGTAATGAGCTCTGTAGCTGGCATATCAATCATAGGCCGAAGGACTTCGGTCATTTTTTCGATAGCGCCGTGTGTCAAAATTTTCCCAATACTTGGATCCAAATGTTTCAATAGTCGCTGTGCCTTTCCTAGACTATAAGCAAAGAGTACAGAGCACTTTCCCTCAGCCTTATTTTGTGCCCACCAGGTATTTATATCGTCCATAACTTGATCCTGAGGTGTCCATTTAAAAGCTGGCAGCCCAAAAGTACATTCTGTTATAAAGGTGTCACATTTTACAGGCTCATAAGGTTCTGAGACGCCATCACGTTCAGTTTTGTAATCTCCTGTAAACACCCATACTTCATCTTTGTGTTCTACTCGTATTTGACTAGAACCTGGTATGTGTCCAGCGGGATGAAATGTGAATTTTACATTGTTGATGTTTACGCTTTCGCGAAAGCGTACTCCAGAAACATTTATATCTCCAAGTCTGTGAGATATTATGGGTACATTGCTATGGTGGGTGATATACTTTTTGTGACCCCAGCGACTATGATCTGCGTGGCCGTGGGTGATAAGCGCTTTATCTACGGGTTTCCAGGGGTCTAGGTAGACCTTTGCTGGAGGGCAGTAAATACCTTTGTCTGTAAATTCTAGGAGTGGTCGCTTAGCCATTATTTCTTTTTCAATCTTAAAGATACGAGTCCACACGGGGGCTTAAAAATTTTTAGGAAAAGTTTAGTTTACCCGGCACTGACAGATTTTCAAGGGCATTTCTAATTGGCATATTTTTTGAAAATCATTTAGCAGAAAATTTAAAATTGTTTAAAAATGAAAAGATTAGCATTACTTTCATTGGCAGCAATTTTGGCTGTCAGTTGTCAGGCGCAGAGTGATTCTTCACAAGATTTTGCGCTTGCACAAACACAAAGGGACTCTGTAAAACCTAAAGGGCAATGGAGCGTACATAAAGAAGTAGACGAGCAAGGCAACATTATCCGGTATGATTCTATCTACTCGTGGTCTTCTTCTGGAAATGATGCTCGCACACTTCAAAATATAGATCCTGATAGTCTTATGTCTCAAATGCGTGAGCGTATGCGCAGTTCTTTTGGGATGATGCAAGAAGATCCATTTGCGGGTTTTTTTGGGAGTGATTCTATAGAGAGAGATCCATTTATAAATGATTTCTTTAAAGATGATCCATTTGATGGTTTTCCTACTATGGATGCTATCCGAAAGCGTATGGAGGCGATGATGCAACAGCATCTAGGAGAGGAATATCCTAGTTACAGGCAACCGTGGATACCTGCCGAACCTGAGGAAGAAAAACAACCAGATGAGAAGACCGAAAAAACCAAGTGGAAACAAGCCATCTAACTAAAATCCCATCCTAAAAAGATGGGATTTTTTTAACAGCATAATTTATAAACATTTAGTTATTTTAAGAGAGAAAGAATAACCTAACGATGGAGTACATAGACTATTATAAAGTTTTAGGCATCCCAAAAACGGCATCAGAAAAAGAGATAAAAAAGGCATACCGTAAGCTTGCGCGAAAATATCATCCCGATGTAAACCCAAATGACAAGCAGGCCGAGCAGAAGTTTAAAGAAGTTAATGAGGCAAATGAGGTGCTAAGCAACCCAGAAAATCGTAAAAAATACGATGAGTATGGCAAAGACTGGAAACACGCAGAGGAGTTTGAAAAAGCCAAACGATCTGGAGCGTACCAGCAGGGAGGTGGTAATCCCTTTGGCAGTGGTCGCACCTATACTCAAACCAATTTTGACGGGGAAGATTTTTCAGATTTTTTTAGTTCGATGTTTGGCGGTACTGGAGGTCGTGGCTATAGGGGGCGTAGTGCTGCCTTTAGAGGTCAGGATTTTAATGCAGAATTACAGATCAACCTGAGAGATGTTTACACCTCACAAAAACAAACGCTCACCATTAATGGTAAAAATATCAGGCTTACCATACCTGCAGGTGTAGAAGATGGTCAGACTATTAAAATAGCAGGTTATGGGGGAGAAGGTGCAAATGGCGGACCTAAGGGTGATCTATACATTACGTTTAAAATCCTCAACACTACAGAATTTAAAAGAGATAGAGAAAACCTGTATAAAGAGGTGGATCTAGATTTGTATACAGCAGTTTTAGGTGGAGAAATTACCGTGAATACCTTTGACGGAAAGGTGAAACTTAACGTGAAACCAGAGACTCAGACAGGAGACCAAGTAAAATTAAAAGGAAAAGGTTTTCCAAAATACAAACAAGAGACCAATTATGGAGATCTTTTTATTACCTACACCATAAAAACACCTAAAAACCTAACGGCAGAGCAAAAGACGCTCTTTAAAAAACTAGCCGAATTAAATAAATAGCTATGGCAACGACACTTATCAAGATCACAGATTTTTGTAACAGTCACGGGATTGAAACTACATATATCGAGACGTTAGAAGGTTATGGGTTGGTTCAATTGAGAGAACAAGAATTTATAGACTATCAAGAACTTCCCAAGGTTGAAAAAATTATAAGACTCAATAGGGATATGAATATCAATTTTGAGGGTATTGATGTTATTCTAAACCTGCTTGATCGTATGGAAAGCTTAAACAGGGAGCAGAAGCAGTTAAGAAGGAGACTTAAACTATACGAGGATATAGAGTAGAAGTCCTGAGTAGGGAAATTCTATAATGAATTATTTTATGCTTTCGCGAAAGCGTAAAAATACAAATGCCGCTCGTTACAGCGGCATTTGATAATTTATAGAGGTTTTGATTATTCTGCAGGTTCAATATTGATGATAATTCCAAGAGCGGACGTATCTTCATCCATCTTCGTTTTTTTGTATTGTACTTGAAAATGGTTACCTGTCACTTTATTTTGAACAAGTTTTTTACTTAGTTTATCTCCTTGAGAAGGTACTAATAATACAATAGCTTCGTCACTACAATTTGTAAAGAAAGCATATTCACCCTCATAGCCGTCAAAGGTTAGGGTGTCTATAACAACGTCATCATTACTTGTAGGCATCTCGTGTATGCTACTAAATCCTAAAATAAGTGTACTGAAAATGGCTAGTAGAGTTTTCATAACTTAAATTTTTAAGGTTATTAATTGATTTCTTATATAAAGTTAATTAGGAAGACACTTTTACAAATTTTAATTAACCAGAGTTTGTGAGTATCTCTTAAGGATGTCAAAATATAAATGACTCAAACCAGTATCTTTATGTAACTTTCTTTGACTCGTAAAAAACTGAAAATGACGCTATCATTAAGCATACCTGCACTACTTTTTCCAGCCATATCGCTTACGATGCTTGCTTATAATGCAAGGTATCTAGCTATCGCAGCACTTATACGCAACTTGCACGCATCTTATCAAAAAACAGCTTCTGAGACGGTTAAAATGCAAGTAAAAAAACTTCGTAAAAGACTCACCATTATTAAGAATATGCAAGCTGTGGCTATTGTAAGCTTTTTACTAGCGGTAATTACTATGTTTTTAATTTATATAGAGCAACCTTTTTGGGCAAAAATGGTTTTTGGAATAAGCTTATTTGCTTTAATGCTATCATTAATTTTATCACTCATAGAAGTACAATTATCTACTAAGGCTCTGGAAATACAACTAAGTGATTTAGAACAATAAAAAACGCCTCTATTTTTAAATAGAGGCGTAGTTCACTTCGAGTTTAGAAATCTTATTTGGCATTTATCATCCATTGTACTCCATATTGATCTGTACAACGACCATAGTGTGCATCCCAACTTGTTTTCTGGAATGGAGTGTTTACTTTTCCTTGAGCGCTTAATGCGTTAAAAGCATCCTTAGCCTCACTCTCACTATCATAATCTAAACTCATACATACCTTATTTCCAGAATTTACTGGGGTGTCTGGAGCTGCATCATAAGCCATAAAGTGAAAACCCTTTCCCTTAAGCTCTGCGTGTTGTAATTTGTTTCTATAGTTTTCTGGGATATCAACTTCCTTGTTCTCCCAAGTTTCTTTATTAATTACCTCTCCTCCAAAAATACCTTTATAAAAATTTAAGGCATCTTGACATTCTCCTTTAAATGATAAATATGCTTGTGCTCTCATAGTTGTTAGTTTTTTAAATATTAATAATTTGTGTTTGCAAATGCTGAGTTCTTGAGATGGTCACTTCACATATTGCATACGTAAGGCGGCTTCTCCTCATTTTCAGTTCTAGATGCGACTAGTTTTCATTCTCTTTTTCTTCTTCATTAATTTTAGAAGCATCTCTACCTCCATAGCCTAGCCCGCTTGGACGCTCAGTTTTTTCCTTGTCTTTTAAATCTGCTTTGGTAGTCTTATCGGTGCTCATAATTTTATTTTTCTTTTCAAATTACGTTGTAATAGTTGTTGTACCTACGCATTTAAAATATGTTTAACCTATTATGTTAGCATGCTCTTAAAACTCAGGAGTGAATAAAATTTAAGATCAGGGAAACATTGTTTGAAGGGTACGCTTTCGCGAAAGCGAAGTAGCAACGACTATTTGTCAATAAAAAAGCCCCAATCTTGAAAGATCAGGGCTTTTCTTGTACCGAAAGTGGGAATCGAACCCACACTCCAAAGGAACGCGAGTTTGAGTCGCGCGCGTCTACCAATTCCGCCATTTCGGCAAGTGTCAATAACCTTGTAGGCTAATGGAGATTGCAAAATTAAAGAATAATTTGATTTGTAAGCCATAAAACCCTGTTTTTTGTATCGCTGCACTCATTTTTAATTACTATTTTTGCACCTCCTTAGAAGGAAAGTTAATAGAAGTTAAATTACTAACCGTCATAGAGATGACCGCTACCGTACCGCAACCAAAGATTTTTGCTTGTCAACAAAGCAAACCACTGGCCGAAAAAATCGCGAAAGCCTTTGGGCAGCCGCTAGGTAATGTGATTACCTCTACCTACAGTGACGGAGAGTTTCAACCTTCTTTTGAAGAGTCTGTAAGAGGATCAAGAGTTTTTATTATAGGGAGCACTATGCCGTCATCAGATAATATGATGGAGATGCTTTTAATGCTAGATGCGGCAAAACGTGCTAGTGCGAGACACATAACAGCGGTTATTCCCTATTTTGGCTGGGCACGACAAGATCGTAAAGACAAACCTCGAGTGCCTATTGCTGCAAAGCTTATGGCAAGTCTGTTAGAAACAGCGGGTGCTACACGCATTATTACGATGGATTTGCACGCAGATCAAATTCAAGGATTTTTTGAAAAACCGGTAGATCACCTCTTTGCATCTACCATATTTTTACCCTACTTAAAAGACCTTGGTCTTGATAATCTTACAATTGCTTCTCCAGATATGGGAGGAAGTAAAAGAGCTTATGCTTATAGTAAGGCTATGGAGAGTGATGTTGTTATTTGCTACAAGCAACGTGCTAAGGCAAATGTGATCTCTCATATGGAACTTATAGGTAGTGTAGAAGGCCAGCACGTGGTCTTAGTAGATGATATGGTTGACACTGCTGGAACACTTACAAAAGCTGCAGACTTAATGATAGAAAAGGGAGCATTGAGCGTACGCGCTATATGTACCCACGCCATCTTAAGTGGTAACGCTTATGATAAAATAGACAACAGTAAACTAGCCGAATTGATTGTGACAGATTCAATTCCAAAACAACATAAAAGTGATAAGGTAAAGGTGTTAACCTGCGCCCCACTTTTTGCAGATGTGATGCACCGTGTTAACAGTAACACAAGTATTGCTTCTAAATTTATTATGTAATATTTTTTTAATTATAATTAACTCACATGAAATCAGTTACGATCCAAGGATCTAAAAGAGAAAGCGTAGGCAAGAAAGCTACAAAAGCCTTACGTAATGCTGGACTGGTACCTTGCGTAGTATACGGAGGGGACAAGCCATTGCATTTTCACGCACCAGAACTAGCGTTTAAAGATTTGGTTTACACTCCAGACGCGCACACTGTAGAGATTGAATTAGACGGGGTTACCGTTTCTGCAATCCTTCAAGACATTCAGTTTCACCCAGTGACTGATCGTATTTTACACATAGACTTCTACCAGATTTTTGAAGGTAAAGAAGTAACTATGAACATTCCTGTACACTTTGTAGGTAACTCAAAAGGGGTACGTAACGGAGGTGTTTTACGTAAAACAAATCGTGTTTTAAGAGTAAAAGCATTACCTAAAGATCTTCCAGATTTTCTTGAAGCAGATATTACAGAGCTTAAAATTGGAAGTAAATTGTACATAGGACAACTTCCACAAGAAAATCTTACATTAATGCACCCTGATAACACAGTGGTATGTCAAGTAAGAACATCACGTACGGCAATCGTAGATGATGAGGATGAAGATGATGAAGAAGGAGATGTTCCAGCAACAGAGACAGATGATGTCGCTGCTGTAAAGGAAGATTAATAACTTCACAAAATTATAACTACAAAAGCATCTCGATCTTCGGGATGCTTTTTTTATTTTTATACAGAAGTGATGTAATGATCACTTTTAGTGCTGCAACTGGCAGTATAGACATTATTTTAAATAAAATTATATGCTCTCCTTTTTTGGTAAGATATTTAGAAAAAAGACCGAGGTTAAAGAGCAAATAGACCCTATGAAAAAATTCCTCATTGTTGGTTTAGGAAATATAGGTCCTAAATATGAAGAGACACGACACAATATTGGGTTTAAGATGGTAGACGCTTTCGCTAAAGCGCAAGAAACTATGTTTGAAACAGAAAAGCTAGGCGACATCGCACGTACTAAGGTAAAGGGAAAAACGGTACTAGTTTTAAAACCCAATACCTATATGAATTTAAGCGGGAAAGCAATACGCTACTGGCTACAGCAAGAGAAAATCCCAGTTGAAAATTTACTAGTGATTACAGATGACCTCAATCTAGAATTTGGAACTATACGTGTAAAGACTAAAGGATCTGATGGTGGTCATAATGGTCTCAAGGATACGCAAGCCCAACTAAATACGACCAAGTACAATAGATTCCGATTTGGGATAAGTGATCAGTTTTCAAAAGGAAGACAGGTAGATTATGTGCTGGGCGAATGGACCGCAGAAGAGAGAGCTGCCCTTCCTGAGCGACTAGATACAGCTGTTGCCGTAATCACATCTTTTGTAAGTGCTGGAGTTACTAATACTATGAACGCCTATAACGGAAAATAATTTTGAAAATACATAATAGCGCTCACTCATTTACATCTACAAAAGGCACCGTTGTGACCATAGGTACCTTTGATGGCGTACATCTAGGGCATAGACAGATCATTAACAGAATAAACGAGAGTGCTTGCGCAAACGATTGGGAGTCGTGTGTCCTTACTTTTTTTCCGCACCCACGTATGGTGTTACAAAAAGATAATACGCTACGTCTTATAAACACTATAGACGAGCGAGCGCAACTCTTAGAGAGTCTTAAGCTTGATCATCTTGTAATCCATCCCTTTACGTTGGATTTTTCAAGATACCACGCAGAGACATTTGTAGAAGAAATCTTAGTGAATTCTCTCAATGCTAAGAAGGTGATTATAGGGTATGATCATCGTTTTGGTCGTAATCGCAATGCAACTATCGAAGACCTCAAACGTTTTGGGAAAGACTTAGGCTTTGAGGTAGAGGAGATATCAAAACAAGAGCTCGAGGATGTTGCCATAAGTTCTACTAAGATTAGAAATGCCTTAGTAGAAGGTCAGGTAGAACTCGCAAATGATTATCTGGGGATGCCCTTTTTACTTACAGGAGAAGTAGTAAAAGGCCGTAGTATAGGGAAAACTATAGGATACCCCACAGCAAATATATCAATAGCAGAGTCTTACAAATTAATCCCTGCACAAGGCGTTTATGTGGTAAAGTCTCTAATCAAAGGAACAATGGTCTATGGGATGATGAATATAGGAACCAACCCCACCGTAGGCGGAAGCGAGCAGACTATCGAAACATATTTTTTTGATTTTAATGAAGATCTTTACGGGCAGGTATTGAAAATCAACTTGCTGGCCCGCATAAGAGAGGAAAAAAACTTTGCAACCGTAGATGAGCTTATCAACGCGATGAAAGAGGATGAAGAGTTTTCAAGAAGTTTTATTAAGAATGATTGAGAAATCCTTCGTACTAATAAGTTTGTCTTTGCTTCTATTGAGTGGTTGCTCTCCTTCGATAAGACCATTGGTAGCTCCTGATAATATAAGTTTAAAAGAAATTGAAGAAAGAACGTCATATACTGGTCTAACTATCAACTACGACAAAGGAGAAATTACTAGTAATAATTCAGGACGTCTTGAAAACGTAATGATTGGTAAAATTGACAATTATGACGTGTTTCTAAAAGTTTTGAGAAAGAAATTTAAGATCATTGCTAATGACAATAACTTTATCGTTATAAATTATTATCCAGGTAAGAATATATGCAGTGAATCTGGCACGAAGGATAAAGTTAGAATAAGAAACATTCACGGCACAATATGGTCAGGACTTCATACTATTGCTAAGACAAAACCCTTATACATTTATCACGATTACAAAGGTTTAGAGCGATATGAAGGTATTATAGAATGGCTTCCAGATAGTGATACTATGATTCAGGATACTTTTTTTAAAGAGGACTATCCTTGTGGTAGTTTTGTAGTCATCAATTCTCTAGGAGAATTTATGACGTATAATGGAGAGCACCCTATTGAATTTATATGGCAATATGCAATGACATTAAAAGAAAGAGAGTAGGATGAGTCTAAACAAATTTCTTTTTACAAGGATTGATAATAGTGCACTCATTGTTTTTCGGGTGTTTTTTGGTTTTTTAATTACCTGTGAAGCTTGGGGTGCTATTACTACTGGTT
>CAWUIT010000107.1:0-9099 GCA_963922345.1 uncultured Dokdonia sp.
GTGCCGCAAGATTACTTGCAGCTAAAGAGAAAATGAAAGCAATGAATGAAGCTCAGAAATAAAAAAACAAACGCCCCTGAGGGGCGTTTGTTTTTTTATAAGGGATACAGGCAACCATTTTTATATTTATCACGTCTATATTAGAAACGAACATCCTATGACCACTTTAATCAAATATCTTCTTACACTTTTAATGCTCCTCGCTTTTAAACTGAGCTTTGCTCAATCCTACACAGCGACAGTACTAGATGCAACTACTGGGGAGGTGATACCTTATGCTACGATACAACTTGCGCAAAACCGAGGTCTTATCACTAATGAAGAGGGAGTTTTTTCAATTGATATAGAGCAAGTTGAAAAACTAAAGGACTCTGTTTATATCTCTTCCATGGGATACGAACGTAAAGGTCTCTTTCCAAAAAGAGTAATGGATACCGTTATTCGATTACAAACAAAGGTGAATGAATTAGAAAGTGTATTCCTTACAAACAATCCCCTAGAGGTTGAAACTATCATAGATCGAGTAAAGGAGAACCTCTCAAAAAATTACCCAAATACATTAACCCAAAAGAAAATATTCTTTAGGCAATCTGTTTCAAATAAAATGGATAAGATGTCTATTGACGTAGAAAAAACTACCATACCAGAGTTTGATCAAGCTTTTATGGATAGTTTGCTTAGAGCCATACCTAGGCAGAGTGACTTTTACAGTGAGTCTATAGGCGTTCTAACTGGAAATTATACAGATCAGAAACTGGCTATTGAAAAAGCAGCCAAATTGTATGACAAAACAAAAAAAGGCGTAGGCGTAAAAGATTTTAGTAAACGCCTTGAAGAGATCGTACAGAAAAATGTAAAACCTGATTCTTATTTCAAAATCAAATCTGGACTTATAGGCACAACTATAGAAGTAGACTCTACAGAAATAGGAAACTCTAGCAACGGTTTAAAAATTGAAGTAGATACAGATGATGATCCCACAGATAAAAATATAACAGAAAGTGTCAAAGAAGACCTTGAGGAGTTATATGAAGCTATGTTTTTTCAAGAAGGAACTAAATTAGACTTCTTAGAAAAATCAAATAGGTATAGATTTTCAAAAACAGGATTTACATCTATTGGTGAAGCGATAGTGTATATAATAACGTTTGAACCTAAGGGAAGAAAAGATTTTAAGGGAACATTGTATGTAAACACAGAAGACTATGCTGTGATGCGCTTAGAATATGAAAATGTACGCAAGCTTTCTAGTTTTGGGATGTTTGGTATCAGTTATAGAAAACATCTTCATAAGGGGAAAAGTTTTTATGCAAAAGATGAGAATGGAGGATACACCTTGCGCTATATGGAATTAGAAGACGGAATGAAATTTGGCTTAGACCGTCCGCTTAAAATCATTGAAAAAAATAAAAATGTAAAAGGACGTCGTAAACAAAATGAAGTTGCGATGGAAATAGATATGGCAAATACACTTAAAAAGAAGATGGAATTTGTGGTCTACAACGCTACCGTGATAGATCAGTCAGTATATGATAATGCCTCAGATAGTAAGAACGTGGAGGCTACATATCTCTCTGCATACAGTCCAGATTTCTGGAAAGGTTACACCATCATAGAGCCTAATGCCGCCATACAACAATTTACTTCTGAAGATAAGGAGTAGGCTTTCGCCAAAATTTGAGCAATCACCCAAGCAAGCAAGTTTATCGCTAGGAGGGTCTCCTATTTTCTAACGGTGTCTTGAGGCAGTTTTGCTATCTTTACACTATGGAATTAGTATTTGTCGGTCTTGCTGCAGGAGCTGTAATATCATACCTTATTTTCAACTGGTTTTCCTCAAAATCAAAAACTCCTAATGCACAAGCACAATCTGTCGTACTTATGGAGCGCATACGTACCGTTTGTAAGTTTATTACCGTAGAAGGTGATTTTGCAGAGATTTACCATTATGAAAGTTTAAAAAACAAATGGATGAACCTTCTATTAGGATCTAAGAAGGCCATTGTCCTTATAGATGCAAAAGCACACATAGGTTTTGACCTTACTAAGATCAAAATGGAGGCAGATGATAAGAATAGAATTATCAAATTGTTTGATTTTCCAGAACCTGAGCTACTGTCTGTAGAAACAGACTTTAAGTATTATGATAAAAAGGAAGGATGGGCAAATCCTTTTACAAGTACAGATCTCACAGAAATTAACAGGGAAGCAAAGCAACATATACGAGATAAAATCCCACAAAGCGGCCTCTACGATGAAGCAAAAACACAAGCCCTAGAAACCGTACAGTTAATGCAAAAACTGGTTGAAACCATCGGTTGGAAATTAGATTACTCTGCTCTAGAAATACCAGCTCATAAGGAGACAAAGAAAATAGAAGCCCATTGATTTATATAATCACAGGAAATACTGGTGCGGGTAAGACAACCCACGCCTTAGCTTTAAAGAGGGAACTTAAAGCCGTTGTTTTCTCCATAGATCATTGGAATAATGTACTCTTTCTGGATGATAAACAAGAGGCAGATGGTGTTTCTTGGTTTTTAGATCGCATTGAACGCAGTGACCAGATGATACAAAGCCTTTGTATCCAGCTCAACGATATAGAAATAGATGCCATTTTAGACCTTGGGTTAGCTAAGCACGCTAGAAGAGAACGTTTTTACGCTTTCGCGAAAGCGAATAATATCCCCCTTAAAGTTCACTTCTTAGACATACCTTACACTATTAGAAAACAACAAGTCGCGCATCGTAACCTTGAAAAAGGCACAACATATGAGTTCCAAGTCTCAGATCAAGATTTTGAATTTATGGAAACTTGGTTTGAACCGCTCACAGAATTAGAGAGAAGAGAAGCTGTTATATTTAATTAATGGATATAGAAAATTTTAGAGATTACTGCTTGCACAAAAAGGGGGTGACAGAAGAGTTTCCTTTTGATGCAGATACCCTTGTGTTTAAAGTAATGGGTAAAATGTTTGCACTATGTTCTCTTGAACGTGTTCCACTATCTGCAAATTTAAAATGTGATCCAGAACGCGCAGAGGAGCTTCGAGATCAATATCCTAAAACGATCAACCCGGGATGGCATATGAGCAAAAAACATTGGAATACGTGTATCTTAGACGCTTTACCATCTTCTATACTCGCAGAGCTTATAGACCACTCTTACAATCTTGTGGTTGCTAAAATGACAAAAAAAATGCAAGCTGAACTTGCAACCTTATAATATGAAAGAACCTCGCGTTTTTTACAACGAGCAAATCGCTCACTTAGAAACTGCACTTCTATCCATTAAACGTAGTTTAAATATAAGTAGTCTTTTGAGAGTACTCATATTTATAGGTACGGCACTGTCTATCTACATCTTTTTAGATAACGTGCAACTTATGATGGTCTGTATAGTAGCTGGAGTCACTTGTTTTCTGCTATTAGTAAGTCGTCATAGTAAACTGCAATATAAGCGAGATCTTACCCTAGCTCTTTTAGCGCATAATCAAAGAGAATTAAGTGTACTCCAGCGAGATTTTTCTCATTTAGAAGATGGAGGGGATTACTATGATCCTGAACACGTATATAGTCAAGATATAGACCTATTTGGACGTGGCTCATTCTATCAATATTTTAATAGAACTGCTCTTAAAAGTGGCTCAGATGCGCTAGCGCAAATGTTACTTTCTAATGATATTGAAGCCATAGATCAGAAGCAAGAAGGAGTCAAAGAGCTTGCCGCACTGCCTGAGTGGCGATTACGATTTGGCGCCATAGCATCATTAGTAAAGACAGAAGTGCCAGCTGCCAGTGTGTTGAACTGGCTAGAAGACTATGATCGCATAACACCCCCGTGGGCAAAGCCGCTATCGTATGTGTTCTCAGTAATTTCAATAAGTGTTTTTATTCTCTATATCACTGGTATAATCGCTGGATGGTGGGTCTTTGTGATTTTTGGGCTAGGGCTATTAATTACTGGTAGGTTTGTGAAAAAAATTAATGCGCTTGCCGCCCATACTGGTAAAATACAAACCACTTTTACACAATATGGAAGACTTCTTCTAGAGATAGAGTCTCAGGAGTTTAAAAGTACCATCCTCAAAAACAAACGTGCGCTCGTGATATCTAAAGGTAAAGCTAGCTCAACTATACTTACAAAGTTTTCTAAACACTTAGACGCTTTTGATCAACGCAATAATATTTTAATTGGTTTTATTGCAAATGGTTTTTTTCTGAGGGATTTAAATATTGTCCATAACATTGATACTTGGATAGTTGAACATCGATCTGAGGTAAAGAATTGGTTTTCGACTATTGCCTACTTTGATGCCTTTAATAGTTTGGGTAATTATTCATTTAATCATCAAAAACACATTTTTCCAGAAATTGTTTCTACAGATGTAACCTTATCTGTAACTGGTGCCGCGCATCCTTTACTTGATCCAGCTGTAGCCATCACTAATGATTTTGAGATTAAGAGTGATGCTTTTTTCATAATAACCGGAGCAAATATGGCCGGCAAAAGTACCTTTTTGAGAACAGTAGCATTGCAAATTGTCATGAGCAATGTAGGGCTACCCATTTGTGCAAAAAGTGCAAGATATACACCCATCAAACTCATCACGAGTATGAGAACCACAGACAGCCTTACAGACGATGAGAGTTACTTCTTTAGCGAACTAAAGCGATTAAAGTTTATTGTTGATGAGATTGAAAAGGAGCGTTACTTTATCATCTTAGATGAGATTTTAAAAGGAACCAATAGTACAGATAAAGCAGCTGGCTCTCGTAAATTTATTGATAAACTCGTAGGTGCTGGAGCTACGGGTATTATAGCAACGCACGACCTAAGTCTATGTGATGCTGCTACAGATCTAGAGCAGGTTGAAAACTACTATTTTGATGCACAAATTAGTAATGACGAACTATTTTTTGACTATACCTTTAAAAAGGGTATTTGTCAAAATATGAATGCCAGCTTTTTACTCAAAAAAATGAAAATAGTCGAGTAGTCTATGGCGCGTAAAGAAGTTTTTGAGCATCTTAAGAAGGCAATACTATTTGTTTGTGCACTACTAGCCGTGCTCATATTAATAGATTACACCTATAGCAGTAGTCAAACTACTGAAAAAGTTATCTCAAAAAATAGAAGATTAGAAAATAAGCATAGCGTCGCACGTAATTATTATTACGCCTATTATCTAAATACAGAATCTTATCAAATACCCGTAACTAAAAAATTTAGAGATAAGGCTCAAGAAGGTACCATCCTGCAATTAGAAATTTCTCTATTATTCAATGAGATTAATAAAGTGACTATTTCTGCATCTGGAGAATCAGAAGTTTATTCTTTTAGAATGGCTAGTGGTTTATTTTTACCTAGTCTGGTCTTATTAATTTTAGGTATAGGCTGGAAGCTAGGTGATAAAATAGCTACGCTAGTCTTTGTATCCCAAGTGGTACTGCTAGCAAATTTTTTCTTTTTACTATTTAATTAATTCTGTTTTAAAACGAGTATGGATAGTCTTACACAAATAGTATTAGGTGCTGCGGTGGGTGAAGCAGTTTTAGGCAAAAAAATCGGCAATCGTGCGATGTTATGGGGTGCAATCGCTGGGACCATTCCAGATCTAGATGTCGTGTGGCGGTATCTAACGGATACCATAACGGCTACAGAAATGCATCGAGGCTTTAGTCACAGTGTTCTATTTTCACTATTTGCGGCGCCTCTTTTTGGCTATCTCGTTCACCAAATAAAAAAGCGACCCGAGGTGGGCTGGAAAGGATGGACTTCACTGTTTTTTTGGTGTCTATTTACACATCCATTACTAGATGCTTTTACCACTTGGGGAACCCAGATTTTCTGGCCGTTACCTTGGCGCGTCGCATTCAACAGTATTTTTGTTATAGATCCGCTTTATACGCTCCCTTTTCTCATATGTCTTCTCCTTGCAGCGACAAGAAGGAGAGATTCGCTTTCGCGAAAGCGAATAAACAACCTTGGACTCCTAATAAGTTCTACATACTTATGTCTTACCATTATTGTCAAACTAGTCGTGTATGAAAGGGTCGTAGACTCATTAGAAGCGCAGGATATAAGGTTTACAGATATCTCTACGCGTCCTGCGCCTTTAAATATTATTTTGTGGAATATTAATGTAGATGCGGGGGATTCATACTTAATTGGGGATTACTCACTTTTTGATACAAAGCCCATTGCCTATAAAACGTATCCTAAAAAGCGAGATCAAGCAAAAGAAATTATAGATATTTCAGAAGTACAAAGGCTTATTGATATTTCTGAGGGTTGGTTTCTTCTAGAAAAAAAGGATGATTATTGGTTGTATAACGACCTACGATTTGGTCTCATTCCTATAGATCCGGAAAACCCGCAATTTGTATTTAGATATAAGCTAGAGTTTAAAGGTGATCAAGTGATTGTAAATGAAGATCGTCCTGACACCTCAAACATGGACGTAGTTTTATCCACTTTATGGTTACGTATTAATGGTAATTAATCGTCAAAACGACCAGGAAATTGTTCCTTTAAAATTTTCATCAAATTATCGTGCGTGAGTGGCTTATTATCAAAATGGTGTAATAACTCAAAGTGATCGGCTTTTTCTCTATCAACAGGAGAGGTAGAGGTGGTAAGCATTGCGATTACAACATCTGCTTTTTGTGTGTCCTCTAGCTGTTCATAATTTTTTAAGAACTCAAAACCGTCCATCCCAGGCATATTAATATCTAAAAAAATAAGATCAGGTCTAGGATAATCTTCATTAATTAAGGTTCTTAAATAGTCTAGACCTTCTTCGCCGGAATATTTTATGGTCACCTTAGCAGTGACTTTAGCTTTTTTTATAACTCTAGAATGAATAAAATTATCAGACTCAGAATCGTCTATGAGTAATATCTCTCTTAATGGTTGCATATGAGTTATTTTTTTAAAGTAAACGTAAATGTACTTCCTTCTCCTAGCGTAGATGCTACACTAATTTTACCTTTATGTAGTTCTACAATCTTTTGACAGAAAGCGAGTCCTATACCTGTACCTTCATAATCTTTTGCGCTATGAAGTCGTGTAAACATATTAAATACTTTATCGAGATGTTCTTCTTTAATACCTAGGCCATTATCTGTCACATTAAAAGTATGATAAAGTTTTGATTCACTTACGCTTATATGGATTTTTGGAGCGCGTTCTGGTGGGGTGAATTTTATAGCATTATTAATTAAGTTTACAAATAGCTGGCGGAGTTCTACAGGATATCCTGGTACGGTGGGGAGACTATCGCTAGTAATTACCGCATTTTTTTCTGAAATTCTGGTGTTTAAATCAACCTTTATTCCGTCAAGCAGTTTATCTAATTCTACCTTCTTTCTAGAACCACTTCTACCTAATCTACTATAATTGAGTAAACCTGTAATGAGACTCTTCATTCGTGCGGTAGCACCTTTAATAAAGCCAAAATATGTTGCAGCCTCGCCATCTAGTTTATCACCATAATCTTCTTCAAAAAGTTCGATAAAATTATCTACTGTACGCAAAGGCTCTTGTAGATCGTGAGAGGCGATGTAAGCAAATTGGTTTAACTGTTTGTTTTTATTTTCCATTTGATGAATGAGATCTTCATTCATCGCCATCTGTGCTTCTTTTAATGCAATTTCTTCATCTCTAGAATGTACAAGCTCCATAAGCTCATCATTATTTGTGGCAAGTTTTGTAAATAGGGGGATCAATTTTTGCCGGACCGCATATACATTGTATAACATAAGAATGAGAGCAATACCGAGAGCTATAAGGCTCAGTACATAAATAGTGTCATAAGTAGACCTACGCTCTAAGAGTAGCTGATTCTCTTCTACTAGCATGACATCACTTACATTATCTATGGCTTCAATAAGTTTGTAAATCTGGCTTCTACCAGCGCGTTTTCTATTTTCTTCTGGTGTAGAAAGTACATAGCTTTCTATGTTATTATTCATACCCTCTACGCGTTGATCAATGAGGGCTCTGAGTTTTCTTAAATTATCTGTTTGTGAGGGATTTTCTTGGATTTTTAACTGTAAAGTATCCAGCTTTGAGTCCAACTTAGCTACTTGGACTTTGTAATTAATCCTCAGTTCGGGATCTTGGCTTATTAAATAAGCGCGTAACAAACTTTCAGCTTTTGTTAATGTCTCAGAGACACTATGGATTTGAGTTTTTACCTCATTAGTATGGATGATCCATTTTTGAGAATATTGAGATGCAAAGTAGAGTGCAACTATTAAGACAATCACCGCTAGGGTAGAGAAAAAGCTTAAATATAAGGATCGTACTATTTTTTGCGATTCTCTTTTGTCCATTATTTAAGCGATAAAAAATTAAGCACTTTGTCTTTTAATGATTCAATAGCTTCTTTGTGCTCGTAGGCTTCAAAATCGTGGTGACGTAAGTAATCTGCAAGCTCCTTCTCTCGAGCTTCTTTTTCCCTCTGTCTCTCTAAGCGCGTGATAAGTTCTTGCTTTTCAGAAATAAACTTCTCAAAAAGCGGTTGTAGTTTTTGCTGTAAATTTTGAAGATTATCTTTTAAGAAAAAACCAGAGGCACCTTCCATAATAAGAGCAGCTGCTTTTTCTTCATTATTAAGATTACCCGTAATAATTATAACAGGTATCTCTTTATTAAATTCTTTTACTTGTTTGATCACATCAAAGCCAGTAAAACCTTGCAGGTTAAAATCGCTTACTACAATGTCTGGTAAAAACTGCTTGAGTGCCACTGCGAGAGATAACTCTTTGTCTGAGATGCTTATTTCTACATTATTACAGAAGCGTTTAATTTGTTTTTGAACAAGAAATGCGTCAGACACTAAGTCTTCTACAATAAGTATTCTCAAAGGCGTATCTATCATCTTAAGTTATCTAGGTTGGAATAGTAAAGATATACCTTCTATAAATACGCGTATCTTAACATTTCTATAAAAAATGATCACTACTTCCCTATACTCTTAGTCATTTTGAGCTCGCGATAATTGCTGGGAGTTGTCGTATTTAACCGTTTAAAACAGGAGTTAAAATGTGACAGCGTCTTGTAACCACAACGATGTGCAACCTCAGCTATAG
>CAWUIT010000108.1:0-9082 GCA_963922345.1 uncultured Dokdonia sp.
CCTCGGGCATTGAGACCCAGACTTTTTTCTACCACAGCAAGATTGCCTGCACGATCACAAAACGATAATTTTCCTTGCGCAGCGGGGAGATTATTCCCACATTCTCCTATGTAGTAGTCAATTTGAGTTCCAATCTGGTAGGTTTCTACTTTTGATATTTGAGCGTTTACTTGCCATCCTGTATATAAGGAAAGCAGTAGGAGTAGTGATTTTTTCATTTTAGACTTTTTTGGTAGTTACTTTATTTTTTTATTAGTAGATGTGTAAGTAAAAAGGTTAACAAGTTGTGTACGCTTTCGCGAAAGCGTATTAAAAACAACCCCTCACTACTCTGAGAGTAATTAAGGGGTCTAGGTAACTAACCATTACCTTAAAGATTTAGAGTTGAGTAACTTTATAAGTGCTTAGATCAATATTTCTATTGATATTTTTCACATCGAGCACCTTCATCACAACAGTCTCACCAGTGGCAGTTTCTGAAATCATTTCTATAGGAAAACCTAGCTCTTTTTGTGAAATGATCATACCACTTGCATTTTTAAAAGTCTCTGACATACTTTGAGCGTGGCTAGTCATATCAAAATCTACATCTTGTGTAAACCATCCGTCTGTAGTAAAATCTTTGCCTTTTATAATGTACTGTTTGCATTTGTAACCTCTTATACTTTTTGTTTTTCCAGTAGTAGTTATAGCGATAGTTTCTAAGTCAATATCTTCGGTAACGTCCTTCTCTTTGTTGAACATATCAAGTAATGCAAGGGACATCGCCTGTGCCGTTTTATTGTCTTCATTTATAGTGATCATAGACTTGTTATTAAAATCATTGATAATTGAAGTTCCTTGTTTCATCTCTATATAATGCACCCCATTACCGTAGCTTGTTTTTACCACCAATGGTGCCTGTCCAGGAGTAGTCATTTCCATAGTGGTAGAAAACGTAAAACTGTATGATTGATCATATTTAGCGGGCTCTCGATTCATAACTGCATCCATCATACCGCTTAAGTCAAAGCCTTCAGAGTTTTTTTCTTCTTCATTAGTTACGCTTGTTTTTTTGTTACTTCTAGACTTTGAAGATGGTTCAAAAACAGAGTCTAAAGCTTGATCTGCTTTTTGATCTGCTTTTTTTTCTAATCGTTTTTCAATCTTATTTTCAATTTTCTTTTGAAGTTTTTTAAAAAATTGAGCCTCTACCTGGTTAGAAAATACAAGTAGTAATACAAGTGTGAGTAGTGATACAGTACGTTTCATCGTGTTAGGTTTATCATTTAATATGTAGTACGTATTCTTTAGAAAAGGTTAACTTTAATTATTAAAAAGATTCTATTTCATTATAAAACCCTAATCAAAAGGGCGATAGACTCTTTGCGGATAAGATAATTTTAATTGAGCGTTAACCTATTTAATCGATATTGTACTAAATGAAAAATGATGATGCGCTATTGCAACAACGCCTACGTAACGACGATAAAATTGCGCTAGGCGAAGTCTATACAGAGTATCGTGAGCAATTTTTAAACTTTGCGGTGAGGTATCACTTAGATAAGGACGTACTTATGGATATCTATCAAGATAGCGTAGTAGCGATGTATCAAAATTTTGTAGAAAAGCAAGTGAATTTAACCAGTAGCAATATCAAAACATATCTTTTTGGAATAGGGAAGAACAAAATTTTTAATACGCTTAAAGCGAAAGGAAAAATGTACCCCCTCCCAGAAGAAACCTTCCAAGCAGAAGAAGTCGTTTTAGACACTACAGAGATCACCGCAGAACAACAATTGCTAGCCAAACATTTCAATAAAATAAGTGAAAGCTGTCAAGAAATTTTAAAAATGTATTACTACCGGGGCCTCACCGTAAAAGAGATGGTCTCATTAAGTCATTACAAAGATGAAAATACTGTCAAGAGTCACAAATCAAGATGTTTAAAACGTCTCAAAGAACTAATAATCTCCCCTAATTAATGGAAAACGAGCAACTCATACAACAATATTTGCACGACAGATTATCTCCAGAGGAACGTGCAAATTTTGAGAACCAACTCTCAAAAGATACGGTTCTAAAAGAACAGTACGATGAGTACCAAAATCTTAAACAAGCTATCAAAGAAAGTGAGCGTATAGAGCTCAAAAGCTCATTAGTGGCTATTGAGAAAACAGAACAAGAAGATACACAAGAAATTTCTTTCACTAGAAGATACAGCTATATATATGCTGCCGCTGCAATAATTATTGCTGCAATAATCGTGTTTCAATTTTTAGAAAAAGAGCCTAGTCCCCAAGACCTTTATGCTTCATACTATGAGCCCTATCCAAATACGCTACAACCAGTTGTAAGAGGAGATAGTCGGGATGATAGCGTATCAAAAGGATTTATAGCTTATGAGAGTGCAGCGTATGATCAAGCTATTTCCTTCTTTGACGCAGCATTATCAAAAACGTATGATCCTAATATTGCCTTTTATAAAGCAATGAGTTTACTCAATTTAAAGAAAACGGAGGATGCTCTTACCCTCATTACAAAACTTAAAAAGGAAGAAACAAATTACAGACCCCAGTTGTATTGGTATAGCGCTCTTATCGCTCTAGATATGAAAAAACGCGAGGAGGCTATATCTCAACTAGATAGTTTGTCCATTCTCAAATCTGGTTTTAAAGATAGAACGCTTATAAAGATTAAGGACCAACTCACAAATTGATTCTCTTATAAATTATGATGCCACCAGTAGTCACTATGGCTAAAGCTGCAAGGGCAAACAGCCATCTTGGTAGTAGAGGTTTTTCTTTTAATGGGCTGTTATCTCCAGAAAACACAAAACTTGCCCAGTAGAAGGGGTGTTGCAGATTAGGATCTTCCACAGTATTTAGATATTCCAGCTTTGCTTCTCTAAGTGCTTGATCCTTTGGTAAATCTTCACGTAAATGTTTATAGAAGAGTGTCATAATGTCTGCAGTATAGCGATCACTTACGCTCCATTTTGAATAAAGCAAAGAGGAAGCTCCTCCATAACTAAAACCTTGCGCTAGGCTTTGCATTCCCTGTCCATTTTGGAGTTTGCCCATCCCCGTATCACAAGCACTTAAAATGACAAAGGCTCCGTTTAGATTTTCAGCATGAAGATCCTTCGCATACAGAACAGACGCCTCATCATCTGTTTTTGAAGTAAATGCAAGAAAGCTATATTCAGGTAGTGTATCATTTACAATTGCATGTGTTGCGAGATGGAATATGGGTGTAGCTTTTGAGGATTTACTTCGAGTTACGCTTTCGCGAAAGCGTTCTAAAGTACCTTCTTTACCATTATATGAAATACCATCATAGTATTGTGCCACTTGAGCAATTTCTCTTTCATTATAAGTGAGAGAAGCAAGATTTAATGGGTTACGGTCGTCAAAAGAGGGAGCAAATCCATAGAACTTACCTGTCTCTGTTGCTGTATTTTGAGCCTTGTATTGAAATGATATTGAAGGCTTATAAGTTATTGCGGTTTGAGTGATAACATAATTATTGTCTGCTTTTAAAGCCTCGAAGGGGATGTAATGAAGTAAGCCGTCCGGTATAACTGTCAATGATTCTGGAAGGTTGTTGTTATAAATAGGCTTTAAAAAATGGTCATACAGTTGTGAGGCCAGTGCTCCAGACAACTCCCTGGCTGTCAGATCATATATTGAAATCGTACTGTAGTATGTTGTGATTTTCTTTTTTACATCTTCGTTATAGGGGATTTTGAAAATTTTACTCCCCTGAGATGAAATCTTAAAAGCAAACATTATCTGTCCAGCTTGAAAAAAGGATAAAACCTCATAATTAGGTTTTAGGCGTTCTATTGTTTGAGACAGAGTAGAGATTTCATTTCCGAAACGTAAACGATAGTAATCAGGATAATTGCTACGTACATCTTTTATAAATTCGCCATATGCTTCATTCTGTCTAAGAAGACTATCACGCAGCGCTTGCACATTAGTAGTATTTGTAAATACATCTTTTTCTAGTTGATTAATGGTATACCTAAGGATGTTCTCTCTATCTAGTAAATCACGATGCAACTCTGTAGATTGCTGGACTATAGCTGCTTGCCTAATACTTCTAAGCTCTATGGCCTTACTTTTTTCTAAGACTATAAAGGCTTGCTCTAGAAATGCTTCTTCGGGAAACTTTTTTTGTAATTGATATAGTAGTTTAAATGATAATTGTAAAGCTGGATACGCTTCATTGATGAGGTACTGTTTATCTAATTTAGTTTCAAATTGGGGCTGCAATTGATCTAAGGCGGAGATTACATAACTGGTTTGATCTAAAATATCTTTTAGTAACTCTTTACTGATTCCTATTTGTTCATAGATTTTTAAATAAGAGAATGCGACATCAAGTTGAAGTTTTGAAGTCGTAAGAGTTTTGTTTAACTGTTGTAGTTCTTTTAAAATTGAGGATGCTTTATTTAGTGTAATAAGAGCTTCCTGCGCATTACCCCAAAACTGCTCGTCATTTGCTTGAGAAAGTAATGCTTTGATGACATCTGGATGATTGTTTCCTTCTCGATACGTTCTAAGTTCCTCATAGTATTGTTTGTTATAATATTTATTCAGATCTCTATTACTTGTTTCTCGAGCGAGTCGTGCTTTTAGTAGTAGAAATTTTAAACGAAACCTCGGTGTTGTACTATTGTTATTTTCCAGTTTAGCCAGTACAAGTTGAGCCTCATTCATCTTATTTATTTCTATAAGATTTTGACACAAATCAAGCAAAATATCTAACTGTGTATTGCTATATGAACCCTTATCATTGTATTGCTTTAAAACGGTGCGCTGGGTATGGATGGCCTTTTCAAAATCACCTAGTGACGCTTGCGCTTTGGCCTTGAGCCTGTTTACACTAAATCGTGAGTCTTTTGGACTATCAAGGGAGTCTTGATGCTTATCGATAAAACCCGAAAGCTCATTATAAGTTTCTAGGGCGAGGGTAGGTTTATTTTGCTGTGAGTAAATAGAGGCTTTAAACAATTTACTACTAAACAAGTTTTCATAATACTCAGCATCGCGTTCTTGTGATTTTCTAGTATCGTACATAGAATGAAGGTCATCTATAAACCTTAACGACTCAGGATAATCTCCAAGTTTGAAATAAAAATTAATTTTCTCTAATAATAGTCTATCTGTGAAATATGTTAGGTAATCAGAATTTTGAGCAAGTTCACTCTCTAGCCTATTTTGATAGGTGTTCAAATTATTTTTAAGCGCTCTCAAATCGTAATAATAACCATTTGCATAGAGCAAGCTTACAAGTGATTGTAGCTCATCATCAATAGCATTTCCATCTTTAAATCCTGCAATTGCTCTGGTGTAGTAGAAGTAGGTGCTATCTTTATTCGAGTATAAATAATCTTCGGCTTTGTAATAATCTTGTTCTGGATCTTGAGCTTGAAGAGATAAACTATGAAAGCATAGTACAAGAAAAATAGTGGCCGTAAATCGCATAAAAAAACTCCGCCTTAGATAAAGACGAAGTTAATAAATTATAAATAAGCACTTTAGAGTCCCGGTAAAATTACAAGAGTTTTAAATTTTAAATCGCGTTAAAATGATCTTGAAAATTTTATTTGCTTACCAGTATCCTCAAGAGTAAAATTAAAATGAACAACTCCTTTACCTGCGACTGCCTCCTCTAAAGCTATGAGAGTAATCCATCCACTTTGAGTTTCCAGTAAATTTATAGATGAAGTGTTGTTTACCACCTCTTGAGATTCATTATAGAATGTGATTATGGGATTGACTACTTTGCCTGGTATAAAAAAAGCCTTAGCACCCTGAAGTTTAGGCATTTTACAGTTTGCCACATCTCCGCAAGGTTTGGGCCTTGGTCCTCC
Organism: uncultured Dokdonia sp.; assembly: GCA_963922345.1. Lineage (GTDB taxonomy): Bacteria > Bacteroidota > Bacteroidia > Flavobacteriales > Flavobacteriaceae > Dokdonia. Next base: position 5,864 of record CAWUIT010000108.1, read on the forward strand.
CTTTGGTAAAACGCCATATGCTTTTTTAGCGAGGGACTTGCAAGAGGCATTATCTTGTTGATCTGAGCTATTGAGAGCGGCACAGTAGGAATCTGCAACGCTCTGTACTTCATATGATGTAAATCCAGTATCATAAAAAGGTGTAGGCTGTGCACTAATATTCATTGAATCACAGCATATCACAATAGCTGAGAAGAAAACTACTAGAGGTAAAATGTGACTTTTCATTTTTTGTGTTGAATTAGTAGCAGCCTGATTCAAGTTGAGCATAGTCAATCGTAAATTCTAGCACTGAATCAGAAACTTCTGAGTAAAAGCTTACATTCATATAGCCACATCCTTCAAGTGGGTTTTCTAAATAGGAATCTATAACAGCTTTTTTAGGACATTTTATACTTTCAAATCCAGCAATAGTATTTACATATTCCCCTTGATAGTCAAAAACGTCAATTTGTATCGACTCGTCAATACTAAAAGTTCTGAATGAATTAATATCCTCATAGATAAGCATCTTGCAATTACCTAGTAAGCCTCCCTCATTACCACAAGGCTTGGGTCTAGGTCCACATTTAGGTAAAGCACCCAGATAATTAAGATACTCATTATACTCTAGGGTTTCATCTGCTTGCTCGCCCTGCGTAATTACTAAGTGTCGATAGTACAATTCTTCTAGAAACACGACAGGCTGTTCAAAGTCTGATGTTTTTTCTAATTGAGTCGTAAGATTTGCAGAGGTAATGTCAGTTTCTAATTCTGATGTGCAGGAGTTAAAAAATGCTACCATAGACAGTAGCGCAAAAAGTTTAAACGTTTTCATAATACATAATGGTTTAGTTACGCTAGTTTGTATAACCAAGAAATAAAAGGTTAACAAAATTGCATAAAAAAATCGTAATTATCTATATAATAGAATATTACGATTTGTAAACTCTTTAAAAAACAGTTCTAAGCTAAAAGGTGTTCATAGTACTTTTTAAGTTTAGCAACTTTAGGATCAATGATCACTCGACAGTATCCTTGTTGTCTATTGCTATTGTAATAGTCTTGGTGTTCTTGAGTCGCTTCATAAAAGGGAGGTAGCTCAGATACTTCGGTTACAATAGGATCGTCATAATACTCTTGAACAATAGAAATGACCTTTTCTGCACTATTTTTTTGCTCTTCATTATGGTAAAAGATCACAGAACGATACTGTGTACCTCGATCTGCTCCTTGTCTATTTAAGGTAGTGGGATCGTGAGTGGTAAGAAACACGGTAAGTATTTCTTCATAAGTGATTAATGCCGGATCATATTCAAATTGAATCACCTCTGCATGGCCCGTTAGTCCAGAACAGATCTCCCTATATGTAGGATGTCCTGGAACTTTACCTCCAGCATACCCTGATATCACATTAGAAACACCTTTGAGGCGTTGTACTACTGCTTCTACACACCAGAAACAGCCGCCACCTATCGTTGCTTTTTCTAATTTTTTAGTCATTTTCTTCTTTCTTAGGGATGTCTAATCGATTCCAAATTTTGTCTGCCTTTAGTTCAAAAGTGCCTACAAAATCCCACGTACATTCTTCTGGAGATATCAATGATAAGAAGGGTTCTCCAGTTTTTGACCTATATAAATGATAAACAGCGCCTACAATAGGCTCAAAAGAAAATTTTGCAGAGTAGATGAGGTTGTTGTATTCAAACTGTTCCATCATCTTATCGTACTGCGCTTTTAACTCTTCATACTCAGTCTTAAATTGATGATTGACCTTACTTATATTTGAGTTTTTCCAGGTGGTAACGTCGTCTGTGACAATAGCTGGCGCCCCAATATTTGTTGCATAGGGTGTCAATGCAGCGTCATACTTGGCTTTCTCATCGTTATAGACAACTTGATCTGGTCTTTTTTTCTTCATAATGATTCTTTTACGCTTTCGCGAAAGCGTATTGACTACCTTCTTTTACTAATCTTATTATGTGTAATCTGTTTTTGCCTGCTGCACTTAAAGCGGGCATCATCTATACCGTAATTGCGCTTTGCTTCGTGTTTTGTACTTCTGCCTTGAACGCGCTCGCGCCACATCCTAAAACTACTAGGCTTCATTTCCTTGCGCATAATGTCAATTACCTCTCGCTCACTTATTCCAAATTGATACTCAATAGCATCAAAAGTAGTACGATCCTCCCAAGCCATCTCAATAATGCGATCCAGCTCACGATCTGTAAATGATTTATCTTCTTTTTCCTTTTTCATAATAATTGTTATCGATACTTACTTATTTCTTTAATCCCAGACTTTTCGATCTACCAGTGTATGCCTTTTTAAAATGCGTATGGCATCTGTCTTTACCTCAATCTTATCTTTTAATTGCCACAATGTATCTGTCGCAAATTTCTGGGTTTCCTTAATATCTACGATGGGTTTAGGATAGTCTTTACCTATATGTGTATTACAAAACTGCTGCTCCAGCAAGCTCATAGTGTAGGGCTCGTGGATATACTTTAATGGAACCTCAACCAGTTCTGGCACCCACTTTTTTATAAAAACCCCTTCTGGGTCGTGCTCATAGCTGTTTTTTATAGGATTGTAAATGCGTAGCATATTAATTCCAGTTTCGCCTGCTTGCATTTGTATTTGTGGATAATGAATGCCTGGTTCAAAATCAAGAAACTGCCTTGCTAGAAAGTGGGAAGCATTGCGCCACGGTTGCCAGAGGTTATGTGTAAAAAAAGATAATACCATTGCTCGCATTCTAAAATTAAGATACCCCGTTTCTACCAAACATCTCATACAAGCATCTACAAGAGGGTAGCCAGTTTTTCCTTGCTCCCACGCTTTCGCGAAAGCGGGCTCCACCTTTTTATGTAAGTGATGAAATCCTTTATTTACGCTCACAAACTCCATCGTGTCTTCCATCTCAAACTTTTGAATAAAATGAGCTTGCCATCGCAGGCGTGATGTAAAGCTATCCAACTGCCGTTTGTAGGGTGATGATTTTCTCAAGCTTTTTGCTCGTTGCCAAACTTCTCTCACCGAAAGATTGCCCCAAGCAATATAAGGAGACAGCCTACTGCAGCTCTTCCGAGCTAGAAGAGGCTTAGAAATATGTGAATTGTAATTTACAATGCGATTATTTAAGAATGTTTCATAATAACGTAGTCCAGTAGTGGTACCTCCCTTTTGAAAAGGTGTATCTTGTGGCGTTTCTAAAGAAACCGTTGTAAAAAGCTTTTG
>CAWUIT010000109.1:0-8953 GCA_963922345.1 uncultured Dokdonia sp.
TATGTGTTCTAAAACGTGATTGCAAAAAATTAAATCAAAGCTATTATCCTCAAATGGGAGTTTACAAATATCTGCTTTTACATCAGCTAGTGGGCTATTAAGATCTGTAGTGGTATATTCTAGGTGATCGCTTTCGCGAAAGCGTTTATAGAAAGCTTGTTCTGGTGCAAAATGGAGTACTTTTCTAGGTTTTATAAAAAAGTCTGTTTCTCTTTTAAGCCAGAGCCATAGCAACCTATGTCTTTCTAGTGATAAAGTAGAGGGTGACAACACGTTTTCACGTTGCTCACCATATCCATAGGGTAAAAATTTACGAAAGGTGCGACCATCAATAGGATCTTCAAACCGATTCCCCTTGAGTAAAAAGGCAAGTACGGGCCGTGCTATATAGCTTAACCTTATTAATAAAGGTCTCGGTACAGCATTGAGAAAAAACTTAAAAATACGTTTCAAAGTATCAGAGCTTCTCGACGAAATGGGACCTCCTCATCACTAGTAATTCCAAGTGCTTTATAAATATATGCAAAGGTTGATAGCAGTTCTGGTTTTCCATCAATAATTGCTACATCGTGTTCAAAATGTGCACTAGGTTGATTGTCTCGCGTCGTAATTGTCCATCCATCATTGTGTTGTTTTATACGCTGTGTACCCATATTAGTCATAGGTTCTATGGCAACCACCATCCCTTCGACAAATTTTTTACCACGACCACGTTTACCATAGTTAGGCATTTCTGGATCCTCGTGCATAGTCTTACCTAGACCGTGACCTACTAGTTCACGTACCACCCCATATCCGTGATCTTCGGTAAATTTTTGGATTGCATATCCTACATCACCCACCCGATTTCCTATTTTGAACTGTTCAATACCTACATATAAGGATTGCTTTGTGACTTCTAATAATTTTTTCACTTCAGGTGTGACTTCTCCTACTTCAAAGGTGTATGCGTGATCTCCGTAGTATCCATTTTTTATAGCCCCACAATCAATAGAGATGATGTCGCCCTCAACAAGAGGTTTGTCATTAGGAATCCCGTGTACAACTTGCTCATTAGGGCTCATACAAAGGGTGTTCGGGAAGTCATAAAGCCCTAAGAAGCCAGGTATGGCATCTTGTGATCTTATGTAGTCTTCTGCTAGTTTGTCTAGATAAAGGGTTGTCACGCCTGGCTTTACTTCACTGGCTAGCATACCTAATGTGCGTGATACAACAAGTGCGCTCTCACGCATTATTTCAATTTCTTCTCTAGTTTTTGGTAGTATTGCCATTAGTCATCATCATCTTTAAAAAGCTCCTCAATACGAGACATAAAGCCTTTTTTAGGTTTTTTTGAAATAGATTTTGTTTTTTTTCTTTTGAGTGATGGGGCCTCCTTTTTAGAATTGCCTAATAATTGATATATCTCTCCCCATCCTAACATCCCTCTTACATCTCTATCGTCTATAAAGACATCTGCATTTATCTTACGACTTATGGAAGGATCGTATACCTCTTCAGGATAGCTTTTATTTACAGCATAAAAGGTGATACCATTCTTTTTGCAAAATGCCACGGCTTCTTGAAGTTGCTTACCGTTTCGATAGGTCCATAGTATGAGTAAATGTCCTTCTTCTTGTAGTTTTTTGAGTGTATCAAAAGCAAATAAAAGCGGCTTGCCAATTTCTGGATACGCATTTTCTACAATGGTACCGTCAAAATCTACTGCTATGGTTTTTGAATTTGTGATAATCTCAAATATTAGTGAGCAAAGATACTAATTCAGGTAGTAGACACTCGTGTTATACCTCTGTTTACGCTTTCGCGAAAGCGAGAACGTACTCAGTCAAGACTAGTTACTCTGCATAAGCGTGCTTGTAATCCTGACCAGAAAGTATTTTTGCCATATCTTTTTCTAGGCTTTCGAGAGGGTACTCTACAATACGTCCCAGTTCCTTCCCATCTTTCATAAATATAAAAGTAGGGACATTTGTAATCTCTCTGTTTTTTACAAGTTCTGCAGGTTCTGTTTTATCTTCAGAAACTGTTATAACTTTTACAGTATCACTTTCATAGTCGATCTCATCTAGAATCTTAAAAAACGCAGGTACCTCTCGCTGACTATCTTCGCACCACGTTCCCATAAATAGTAAAATACGTACGTCCTTGATATTTTGCTTTACAGTCACGAGTGATTCTTGATCTAAGGTGTGGTCTTTATAACTCTGGATAAACCATTGATTATAAGGGTTTGATTCTAAGGTGTCACGTGTAAATTCACCAATTAATAGCGGAGATTCATTAAAATGAGGTTCCTCTGCAACTCGCTGCTCAAGATCAGTTGTGACATCCTCAACAGATTTATTTTCGTTGCAGTTTAAAAATAAAGCTGCTATAGCTATAAGTATAAAAAGTCTATTTTTCATAAGAGTGTTTATAAGGTTCGCTTTTAAGAATTTTAAGCATATCTGCTTCTAAGCTTTCTACGGGACGTTCTACAATACGTCCTATCTCTTTACCATCCTTTTTGAATATAAAGGTAGGCACACGTATAATATTATTACCGCTTGTAAATTCCTTGGGATTTTGCTTTGTGCGGTCTACTGTAATGAGTTCAAGGTTTTTACTATTAAATGAAGCCATATCCAGTATTTTGAACATCCTAGGAGTCTCACGCTTACTATCTCCACACCACGTGCCCATAAAAGTTGTAATTGTTACTCCTTTTAATTCTTTTTTAATCTCTGGAAGAAGTGCATCATTTACGTTATACTTTGCATAATTGGGTGTAAACCAGGTAGAAAAAGGCGCCTCTTCAAGAGCGGTTCTATCTTCTTTACCTATGAGCATTGTCTTTGCTTTAGTCTTTGCTACAACAGGTTTTGTCGGTTTTGCAGGTTTCTCTGGTTTTATTGCTGGTTCTGGTGCTCTAGGCGACGCGACCTCAGTTTGAGTAGCAACTTCAGTACTTGTCTTCGTGTTTTTAGTACTTGTGCAACTACAAATAAGAGTCGCTGCGCAAACTAATAAGAATATTTTTTTCATATAATCAAAATCTATATTAAAGGAAAACGATCCATTATTTCTGGTTGTTTTACTCCCAGCAATTTTAAAACTGTAGGGGCGATATCAGAAAGGATACCATTATTTATATTTTTAATCTCTTTATCTACCAGTATGACAGGTACTGGATTAGTAGTGTGTGCAGTGTTAGGTGAGCCATCTGGATTTACCATTACCTCTGCATTCCCGTGATCTGCTATTATGATGACACTGTAGTCATTATCTTCGGCAGCGGTTACAATATCTTTTACGCAGGTATCTACCGTTTCACAAGCTTTGATAGCTGCTTCCATCACACCAGTATGACCTACCATATCTGGATTTGCAAAGTTAAGACAGACAAAGTCTACCGTTCCATCCTGTATCTCAGGAACAATTTTATCGCGTATTTCATAGGCACTCATCTCTGGTTGTAAATCGTAAGTAGCCACTTTAGGTGAAGGAGCTAGGAGTCTAGTTTCTCCCTCAAATGGCTCTTCCCGACCCCCAGAAAAGAAAAATGTCACGTGTGGGTATTTTTCAGTTTCGGCGATGCGTATTTGTTTTTTACCTGCTTTAGAAAGTATTTCTCCTAATGTATCTGTCAGATTTGCTTTGTCATATATGATGTGTGTATTTGTAAAGGTCTCATCATAGTTGGTCATCGTGACATAATGCAAATCTAGTTTTTTGGTATCCTGCTCTTCAAAATCTCGCTGGGATAACATTTCTGTTAACTCCCGCCCGCGATCTGTTCTAAAATTAAAGAATAGCACCACGTCGCCTTCTTGAACGGTCGAGATTGTATGAGTATCTTGGGTGATAAATAAGGGTTCAATAAACTCATCTGTTTTTCCAGCATCGTAGCTTTCTTGCAATGATGCTTCTATATCTTTTGTGGGAGTGCCTGCTCCTTTTACTATGAGGTTGTATGCAAGTGCTACACGATCCCACCGCTTATCTCTATCCATAGCGTAGTAGCGTCCTATTACTGACGCAAGTTGAGCGTTGTGCGCTTTCGCGAAAGCGGAAATATCACCTATAAACTTTTTGCCAGATTTTGGATCTACATCTCTGCCATCTGTAAAAGCGTGAATAAAAGATTGCGGCACACCTGCCTCTTCTGCAGCAAGTAACAATCCTTTTAAATGATTAATATGAGAGTGCACGCCCCCGTCTGAAACTAATCCTAAGAAGTGTACAGACTTGCCATGTTCCTTTGCATAGGAGAACGCTTCTTTTAAAACCTTCTCATCTTTAAGCGTATCATCTTTTATAGCTTTATTAATCTTTGCAAAGTCTTGATATACGATTCTCCCTGCCCCAAGATTCATGTGACCTACCTCGCTATTACCCATTTGCCCATCTGGAAGTCCTACGTTCTCCCCGTGAGTAAGCAGCTGTGCGTGCGGATATTTTGTGTATAGACTATCTATAAATGGCGTATGTGCTTGATCTACGGCAGATACTTTTTTGTCTGGAGCCATCCCCCAGCCATCTAGAATCATTAGGATTGTTTTCTTATTCATCTCGGTAGGTTGTAAAAAGTAAAGATAAAAACAAAACCCCGCAGGAGCGAGGTTTTAAGATTGTTTTGACGAAAACGTTTTTTTCAATACATAATCATATTAATAAATGACTTACATTGTTTTTGGGCCAGTATATCCATATTTACGGATACTTTGCTCAATTTGTTCTATACGGTTTTCTGGATCTGGATGTGTACTAGCAAATTCTGGCTGGCGACTACCGCCACTGGCTGCTTTTAATATCTTCATAACACCGATCATCTGGTAAGGGTCATAGCCTGCACGTATCATAAAACGCACACCTAGATCATCACTTTCTAACTCATCATCTCGACCATTACCTAATAAGATGTTTTGACCTATAGCTCCTGCAGCAGCTCCTGCGTTTCCACCTACTTCTGCACCCATAGAGATGGTTTGCCACATATCTGAGTTTGCCATGCGCTCTGCGCTGTGTTTTCCTAAAACGTGGCCTATTTCGTGGCCTAGTACACCAGCCACTTGGTCTTCATTTTCAAGCTTTGAGAGAAGGGCATAGGTAATAAAAATTTGACCTCCCGGTAAGGCAAAGGCATTTACTGTTTGCTCATCTCTGAGTAGGTGAAACTCATATTGATAAGGAGTTTCTCTAGCCATAGTATTGTCTACCAGTTTCTGTCCCACTTGATCTACAAAGGCTTGTAGTTGTTTGTCAGGATGTAAACCACCATGCTGCTCTGCCATTTCTGGTGCGTATTGAATTCCCATTGCGATCTCCTCTTCTGGTGTAACAGATATAGCCTGTACTTTACCAGTATACGGATTTTCTTCCCGATTGCTGCAATTTTTAAATAGTGCAAATGCGACTATGGCAACTCCAATGAGTAATCTTATTTTGAGACCGCTTCCTCTTCTCATAACAGGCTGTTTTTATGGTTCTAAGTTAGTAAAAAGTATGTGGTTTTCTGCTTTAAGATTAAAAATCAAAAAATCCCAAATCAAAGTTTGATTTGGGATTTAATACCTTATACATATAACGTTTATTTTACAGCAACTCTCCAACCGTATTTATCTGCTGTACGATTGTATTGAATATCATTTAATTGCTTTTTAAACATCATTCCAAAACTATCTTTAGGAGGGTTCAATTTATGATCTTCCTCCTTGTATGCAAAACTTTTAAATGGCACTACAACAGCGGCTGTACCTACGCCAAAAATTTCTTTAAGCTCTCCAGCTTCTGCAGCAGTAACTATTTCTTTTACGGGTACAGGACGTACTTCTACAGTAATTCCTGCATCTTCGGCTAGTTTGATAATACTTTTTCTAGTAATACCATCTAGTATTGTATCGTTAGTAGGAGCCGTAATGAGCTTATCTCCCACACGGAAAAATACATTCATAGTTCCAGCTTCTTCAAGATACTCGTGCGTATTTGCATCTGTCCATATAACTTGCTGGTATCCATCTTCCTTGGCGAGGTTTGTAGGGTAAAATTGTGCGGCATAGTTACCAGCTGCTTTTGCAAATCCTACACCACCACTTGCTGCGCGGCTATACTTTTCGGCAAATACGACACTCACTTCACCAGAATAATAAGATTGTGCTGGTGCAAGAATGATCATAAATCTATATCGATCAGACGGAGAGGCAGACACTCCAGACTGCGTTGCAATATGAAAAGGACGTATATATAATGAATTGCCATCACCAGACTTAATCCAAGCTTCATCCAGTTTAAGAAGCTCAGTAAGACCTTCCATAAATAGTTCCTTAGGAAGCTCTGGCATTGCTAGACGTGCAGAAGATTTATTTATACGTGACCAGTTATCTTCTGGACGAAACAAAAACACGTCTCCCTGATCATCTTTAAAAGCTTTCATACCTTCAAAAACGGCTTGACCATAGTGAAATACCTTTGCGCTAGGATCCATTGCTATCGGACCATAAGGTACAATCTCAGGTTGTTGCCAGGCACCATCTACGTACTCAATTGAGAACATATGATCTGTAAAAACGCTACCAAAAGCAAGGTTACTAAAATCTACATCGCCTATTTTGCTAGCGTTGCACTTTTCAATCCGAAGGGTAGATGTTGTTTCCATAGCCACAAATTTAATCATAATCACCCCTTACAGGATAAATTTTGCATAATTTTGCGATGTATAATTGAAAACCATCTAATAATGAAGATTATAGCAACAATATTCTTAATTGCATTGACAATTATGAGCTGTAAAGAAGGTACTACTGAGAATGATACCGCTTTCGCGAAAGCGCAACAAGAAAAGGAGACGTCTGACGATCAGGATACATATGCAACATACGGTGCTCAAATCACCGCAGACAATGCGTTGTCTAAAAGTGAGATGGCCGAAAAATATGCCACACTAGCCGAAGGTGATACAGCTGTAGTAAAATTTGAAGCCCCCATAAACGCGGTTTGTGCTTCAAAGGGATGCTGGATGCGGTTAGACATCGCAGGAGAGGATGAGGTATTTGTAAAGTTTAAAGACTACGCATTTTTTGTTCCTACCGATACAGATGGTGGAGAAGCCATTGTAGAGGGCAAAGCATATCTTGAAGAAGTTTCTGTAGATGAGCTACGTCACATGGCCGAAGATGGAGGGAAGTCACAAGAAGAAATCGCCGCAATCACAGAACCTAAGCGTGAGTTGCGTTTTATGGCAGATGGCGTTTTGATTAAAGGAGAGTAATAGTTGCCTGGCTGTACAGCCAGCGTAAGTTGAATAGAAGGAATAAATGAAGAGAGAAATAATTACCACCGCAGATGGATCAAAAACAATACACATGCCAGACTGGGATGAGCAATACCATTCCAAACACGGAGCAATACAAGAAGCAAATCACGTTTTTCTAGAGACCGGTCTTTCTTATTTTAATAAACAATACCCTGAGAAAAAGAATATATCTGTCTTAGAAATGGGTTTTGGTACAGGTCTTAATGCACTATTAACATATTACAAAGCCAAGGATTTAAACCTTGCGATAAACTATACCGGAGTAGAAGCCTTCCCTATAAGTTCTGAAGAAGCCGCGGCAATGGATTATGCAAGCCAGCTACCTGATAAAAGTGATGCGTTAGAAATTTATAACACGCTACATAGTGCTGATTGGGAAAATGAGGTAGCAATAACAGCCAATTTTAATCTAACAAAGCGTAAACAGACCTTTGACTCGATAGAAGATCTTGACACTTTTGACCTTGTTTTTTTTGATGCCTTTGGGCCTCGCGTGCATCCAGACGCTTGGACGGAGGAGATCTTTAGTATTATGTATAAAGCCTTACAGTATCAAGGTGTTCTTACGACCTATTGCGCTCAAGGTGCAGCTCGTAGAGCAATGCAAGCAGTAGGCTTTACTGTAGAAAGATTACCTGGACCTCCAGGTAAACGTGAGATGTTGCGCGCTTCTAAGATTTGATTTTTTTTACTGTTCTAAGAGTAAGATCAGGAGATATCTTACCAATGATATCTCATTAAAATGAAAAAGTATCCACTTTGGCGAGAATCTATAAGATTGTGACAATGAGATGTACTCAGAAATTTGAGTAATTGTGACTTCTAAAACACTGTATCCTGTGTTACATCTGTAAAATATTCTAAAAATTTCATCCCGCGGTGGGAGTTACCGTGTTTATTCAATTTGGGGCTCCATACGGCGATAGCGTAAGAGTTAGGCAATATTGCTACCATACCACCACCTACGCCACTCTTGCCTGGTAGGCCTACTCTGTATGCAAATTCTCCAGCCTCATCATAGAAACCACACGTCTGCATAATGGCGTTAATACGTTTGGCCTGCGCTGGAGATACAATCTTTTTTTGAGTATTAAATTGCTTGCCTCTATTCGCCAGAAATCCAAAGGTGTGCGATAACTCTTCACAGGTCATTTCAATAGAACACAAATGAAAATACAGGTCTGTTACTTGATCACACGTATTATTAATGTTTTCAAAAGACTTTATAAAATTAGCGAGGGCATAATTACGATATCCTGTATGCCTTTCAGAATGCGCAATGTTTTCTGAGTACTCTAATTTTTTAATGCCAGAAACGTCACGAATGTAATCAAGTAACGCCTGCTTAGGATCATCAAAGAGATCGCAGATAATATCACATATAACTAGAGCCCCGGCATTAATTAATGGGTTACGTGGTATTCCATTCTCAGATTCTAGCTGGACTAGGGAGTTAAAAGCAGATCCCGAAGGCTCAAAGTCCATACGCTTCCAGAGTTTATCTCCCATTTTAGATAGGGCAAGACTTAACGATAGCACTTTAGCTATACTCTGTATTGAAAATTTAATCTGTGCATCACCAGCACTATACTTCTCACCATCTTTTGTAGTGAGACAAACGCCAAACTGGTCTGCAGGGACTTTAGCCAGTTCTGGTATATA
>CAWUIT010000110.1:0-8810 GCA_963922345.1 uncultured Dokdonia sp.
TTGGCTTGCTATTGGGTTACTGGATAGTTAAAAAGATCAAACCAATTATACCTGTTCATTAAAAATAAAGCTAGTAGTAGACTCAATATTATCTAAACGGACCTAATCTCTTACTTAAAAGCAGACATTTAAATAATCTCAAAATGACTTCTTTGAGATCGTTAACAGCAAGTGATATCTCAGATTTTGCAGCAGAATGCGCATATAATTAAAGGTATAGTATGCGAGTATCGAATAGAAAATATCTTTAAGGAGTTTGCGCTATATCGTGATTGCAGACGAATGGAAAAACTAATAGACGAATTAGCCAAAGGACGTAAAATGGATAAAATTTTACGACAGGAAAAGCACTAAGTAGAGAGGCTATCAAGTCCATCAAGGTAGATAAACTGGAAGGCGAATGTATCTTAGTTCATTATCTAAAACCTAGAGCTTCGCTACAAAATCAAATATGCTGGGCTTCGTAATTAAATACACTATTCATTGTATCTTTAGAAAACAAAGGTTAGAAAGAAAAACTAATCTTAAAAAAATGTGCTGAGCTTACTACAGATACGCTACTAAGTTAATCTGGGATCCTGTTACGTAACATTTTGCTAAGTGACTCAATGATGAATGTATTAAGCAGGCTTTATCAAATTTTTCTATCGGAAAATACCAAAAGGCGTATTGAAAAAATAATTCTATACGTTGCACTTGCAAGTTTTTTTATCCATCTATTGCTGGTTTATCTAGTCAAATTCAAGATGGTGAGCTTTCTCTCAGAATCAGAATTACTTGAGAATCCTATATCTGCCATTTACACAACCTCCTCATTTATATTAATCTATGAGGTGTACCTTTTGATATTTTATCTACCAAGGTCCTTTACTACATACATCACAAAACAGTATGAAATTATCACGCTTATAGTGATTAGAAATATTTAAAGATTTGTCTCTTATTGAACTATCAACAGACTGGTTTGACATCAAAGGGGATTTGCAGTTTACATATGATATCCTTGCCGCACTCATTCTGTTCTATTTGATCTTTCAATTTGAAAAGCAAGGTAGACGTAAATTGAACAAGCAATCTAATTTTGAACCTAAAGTCGAGAGATTTATTAACCGTAAAAAAATAATTGCGGTTGTTCTAGTGCCTTTGTTTTTTATGATGGCAATCGTTACACTTTTTAATTGGAGTTCAAGCCTAACATTATCTTCAAGTGAGCTCCCCTCTTTTGAAAGCATTAATAACCTATTTTTTGATGAGTTCTTTACAGTATTAATTTTAGTAGATGTTGTTATCCTTTTGATTTCGTTTTTTTACACAGATAAATTCCATAAAATTATAAGAAACTCTGGATTTGTAGTTTCAACGATTTTAATCCGGTTATCCTTTGGAGCATCTGGGCTCATAAGCACTATTCTGGTTATAACTGCCGTTCTCTTTGGACTTCTCATTATTTTAATACATAACAAATACGAAGAGAACCCCCTACCTAGCGACGTATAATTGATCTATTAGGTAATCATCTGCTCAAATACGTAGTGAGCAACTAAAAAATAAGGTGACGTTGTTATGTATTTGCTTAATCTTTTTTCTCATCTCGATTGGGTGATAGATTTGAGACTCGCACTTGTAAAATGTCATTAACAAACATTTAATGCCAATCCTATTTTCGCGAAAGCGTAATTAACTACCTTTATACAGCAATAAAAAACAAAGGGATATGAAACTTACAGAAGATCAAATCAAAAACAGACTTGAGGATTTTCCAGATTGGGAATTTGATGATAATGCAATACATACGACCATTGAGTTTGAAAACTTTAGAGAGGTATTTGCTACTATGACGCGTATTGCTTTTGAGTGTGAAAAAATGGAGCATCATCCTACCTGGACAAATACGTATAATGAACTAGAAATCTCACTATCTACTCACGATGCAGACGGTGTGACAGAAAAGGACTTTGACCTTGCGGCTGCTATAGACGACATTTTAGGCGCATAAACACATTAGAACTTTTAAGAAATCTATCGATTTCCTATTTTTACGCGAGCAACAGACGTTGCTCGCGTTTTTGTATACATATATGGTACACTACGCTAGTTTTTAAATAGAAAGCAACACCCTATGCAGCGGCATAGGTGACACTAAGAGATATGGGAAGAGCATTTGAGTTTAGAAAAGCACGTAAAATGAAGCGCTGGAGCGCTATGTCTAAAGCTTTTACACGCATAGGTAAAGACATTGTAATGGCTGTAAAAGAAGGAGGTCCCGATCCAGATTCTAACTCACGCCTACGTGCTGTAATCCAGAATGCTAAGGCGGTTAATATGCCTAAGGACAATGTGGAGCGCGCGATCAAAAGAGCCTCAGATAAGAGTCAAGGGGATTACAAAGAGGTGATTTTTGAAGGGTATGCACAACACGGTATTGCAATTCTGGTAGAAACGGCTACAGATAATAATACTCGTACTGTTGCAAATGTGCGTGCTGCTTTTAATAAATGTGATGGTAATTTAGGTACTTCTGGATCTGTGGTGTTTATGTTTGATCATACTTGTACTTTCCGAGTTAATGCAGAGGGACAAGATGTAGAGGAGATCGAACTAGAGTTTATTGATTACGGAGCAGAAGAGGTATTTGAAGATGAAGATGGTATCCATATCTATGCTCCTTTTGAAAGCTTTGGCGCTATACAAAGCGCTCTAGAAGAAAAAGGTATTGAGATTTTAGAATCTGGTTTTGACCGCATCCCACAAGTGACTAAGGAGGTGACCCCAGAGCAAGAAGAAGATGTAAATAAACTTATAGATAGACTTGAAGAAGATGATGATGTACAAAATGTGTACAGCACTATGAAATCTACAAGTACTGAGGAGGAGTAAGAAAAGCTTATAAACTAAAAAAGCCTCGAGAATTCTCGAGGCTTTTTTTTTATTATTATCTAGGCTTACTGCTTATATAAATAAAGTGATGAAGCTCCAGATAGTGTATTGTTAATGGTAGGTGTTACGTTACCTCCTGCATCTGCATCTGTAAATGCAAGTACACGTCCACCACCGTTTGCTCTCTCTGCGATAAATACGATGTTATTTTCGGCATCATACTCTGCAGCAATCGGGTTTCCTAGAAGTGTCGCAGCTCCTGCCACACGCACTTGATTGTTTGCTACAAGTAAAGTTCCTCCGTTTGCTACGTCATTAAATTTTGAAGCAAAGTCTGAAATAATATGGAACCCTCCATCGGTATCAGATGATGCATCACCTATATCTGTTAAGATCATAGTACCGTTGCTCTCTGCAATACCGTGAGTTCTATTAATACCTTCTATCGTGATTCTCTTTGTAGGTGTAATTTGCGCATTCACTGTGTTGCTTGATACAAAATTTGCAAAGATGGCAACGTCAGACGTTTTATCTACCACAGCATATAAAGTGTTCCCTACAAATTGGATTCCCCAAACTGCAAAGTCTGTTTCTACTACATTACGTAGTGCAAAACCGCCTCCTTGTTTTTGAAAGATAAAGAATCTTCCATCTGCTGTATTTGGATCGTCATCTACATCTGCATTATCAGATACTACATAGATATCACCGCTTACTGCAAGATCTCTAGGACTTTCTAAAACTGCCTCACTATTAGCATCAAATACAAGGTCTAGTCCAGCGGCAGTTCCTAAAATATTAGTGTACGCATTTAAACGTAGTCCCGAGCGTGATACTTGTGTAATTTCATCATCTGCGGCATTGTAAAACACACCTTCACCATCTGTTGAGAAGGTCCCGAAGCTAGAAACAGATACAGATTGTGGGTCTGCCACATCGTATACTGTTATTCTTCCATCTGTATTGTTAGACACATAAAGTTCTGATCTTGCTTCTGTGGTTCCTCCACCAGTTGTACCATCATCATCTGTACTACACGCTATAAAAGCTCCAGAAGCCAAAACTAAAAGGCCAAATTTTTTGATCATTTTCATAAATATAGAATTAGGTTAAATTTTATTTGTTACACATAGGTACGCAAGAATTTGAAGCAAGGATTTTACATTGTGAAGAGTTAACAGTTATTAACTAGAAAGGGGCGCTTTTGTAAAGTTTTTAACTAAAATGACATCGCTGTTTTTAACGTAATTTTTAAAATCTGGTGAGCGCATATTTTAGACAAAAGAATACCGCTTTCGCGAAAGCGTACCACTCATATTTATTGTTGTTAAATATTTGTTAATTACTTGACAACTTATTTCAACACGTAGATTTTGAGATTATGTTTGTTATGCATTTTGAGGTTCTTATTTAGATCAAAATGTGATACGCAATTGAACACCACTTTTATATTTAAGTTTAGGATCTCGAAGAAGTTGGGTCCTATAGTTTCCCAAATTTGTGGGAAATGGTTGTTATGGATGGCTCTGGCTTTGAACCCAGCGCTCAAAAGGGAGCTTACATCATTATACCTACGTATAACCCCTTGTATTATTCGTATTTAATAGATTTAATTAATGGTTTCTTAATAAACCTTTCTTAAATATATCCGTACCTTCTACTATAACTATTTAATTAATTTTAATGAAGACCAAGTATATTGATCTCATAGAACAGACGTACTATTTCCCACAAGAGGAGTTTACGCTTTCTAAAAATCAGCTAGCATTTCACGGCATTAATCTTATGGAACTCGTTGAGCAATACGGGGCACCCTTAAAATTTACATACCTCCCTAAAATTTCAGACAATATCCAGCGTGCAAAAAAATGGTTTGCAGATGCTATTGAAGAAAACCAATATGATGCTAGCTATAACTACTGTTACTGCACCAAAAGCTCGCACTTTAAACACGTGCTCAACGAGGCGACAAAAAATAATATACACATCGAGACTAGCTCTGCTTTTGATATCGATATTGTAGAAAATTTAAAAGCGCAGGGTAAAATTACAGATGATACCTACGTGATAAGTAACGGATTTAAACGTGATCAATACGTACAAAACATCGCTCGCCTCATCAATAATGGTCACAAAAATGCGATTCCCATCATAGATAATTATGAGGAGATTGATCTCCTTGAGAGTGCCATCAACAAACCGTTTAAAATAGGAATACGTATCGCCTCAGAAGAGGAGCCTAAGTTTGAATTTTATACGAGTAGACTGGGTATAGGTTATAAAAACATATTACCATTTTATAACAACCAGATTAAAGACAATGAGCAGGTAGAGCTCAAAATGTTACATTTCTTTATCAATACCGGTATACGAGACACCGCCTATTATTGGAATGAACTTATGAAGTGTATTAAGGTGTATATTAACCTTAAGAAGGTATGTCCTACATTAGATAGTCTCAACATAGGAGGAGGTTTCCCTATCAAAAACTCGCTCGCTTTTGAGTACGACTACGCATATATGATCAATGAGATTATAGTGCAAATCAAGCAAGCCTGTGATGATGCAGAGGTACAAGTACCTCATATTTTTACAGAATTTGGGAGCTTTACTGTGGGTGAAAGTGGTGGCGCCATTTACGAAGTATTGTACCAGAAACAACAAAATGACCGCGAGAAGTGGAATATGATTAACTCATCCTTCATCACCACCCTTCCAGACACTTGGGCCATCAACAAGCGTTTTATTATGCTCGCCTTAAACCGTTGGAATGAGGAGTATGAACGTGTCTTATTAGGAGGCCTCACCTGCGATAGTGACGATTATTATAATAGTGAGCAGCATATGAATGCTATTTATATGCCCAAATACAAAAAAGACAAACCACTCTATATTGGCTTTTTTAATACAGGAGCCTACCAAGAGACCATAGGAGGTTTTGGAGGGTTGCAGCACTGCCTCATCCCTTCACCAAAGCATATTTTAATAGATCGAGATGAAGAGGGAAATCTCATTACAGAAGTTTTTGCACCTCAACAAACTAGTGAGCAGCTCTTAGATTTACTAGGTTATGAAGCTGCTGTGGATTCTAGTAACGCTTCCGCGAAAGCGAAAAAAACAAAAACCTCAATTCCCATAAACTGAGTATCTTAGAATAATCAATTTTTAACATAACAATACACTAAATCACACTTACCAAAACACTAACATTTAAAACACAATGAAAACGTACGCAGGCATACCACAAGAATATGCAGGAGCTGAAAAGGCTAAAATTGTTTTATTACCCGTACCCTATGATGGGACGAGCACTTGGGGCAAAGGTGCAGATAGAGGGCCCGAAGCTTTCTTACACGCTTCTGAAAATATGGAATTATATGACATAGAGACAGAGAGTGAGGTATATAAACAAGGTATTTATCTAGCAGATGCTATTACAGAAAATTCGTCGCCTAAGGCGATGGTAGAAGCTGTACACGAGCAGGTGAAGAAAAATATTAAACGTAACAAATTTGTAACTATGTTTGGTGGTGAGCACTCTGTATCTATAGGGGCCATTCGCGCATTTAATGAAACCTTTGATAATCTTACCGTCCTACAAATAGATGCCCACGCAGATGTACGTGAGACCTATGAAGGATCTAAGTACAATCACGCCTGTGCTTTGTATGAAGCAAATCAAAACACCAATCTCGTGCAAGTAGGTATACGTAGTATGGATGCTATTGAAAAAACGGTGATGAATGAGGACAATGTGTTCTTTGCACACGAGATGGTAAATGATGAGTATTGGGCAGACACAGCTGTTGAAGCAATGACAGAGAATGTATATATCACCTTTGATCTAGATGCTTTTGATCCATCTGTAATACCAGCAACAGGCACTCCAGAACCGGGCGGATTATTCTGGTATGAAACGTTAGAGTTTTTAAGACGCGTATTTGCCGAAAAGAATGTCGTAGGTTTTGATATTGTAGAGCTCTGTCCTAATGCCACAAGCAAACCTTCAGACTTTGCTGCGGCCAAATTATATTACAAAATGCTCTCCTATAAATTTGAGCAAGAAGAGGCTGGCGATGATTATGAAATGAGCGGTCTTCAAGAAAAAAACAAGAGAAATAACCTAGAAGTAGAAAGCGATTACGATGAGTAATAAAGGAGCCATATCACAATTTATTGAGAAGTACTACTTACACTTTAACGCCGCCTCTGTTGTAGATGCAGCAAAGGGGTATGAAGACCAACTCAATCAGGGATCAAAAATGCTAGTTTCTCTTGCTGGGGCAATGAGTACCGCAGAGCTGGGTAAAATATTTGCCGAAATGATTCGTCAGGAGAAGGTACACATCATCTCTTGTACAGGTGCAAACCTCGAGGAAGATATTATGAACCTTGTAGCGCATAGTCACTATAAACGCGTTCCAAACTATCGTGATCTCACGGCTCAAGACGAGTGGGATTTGCTTGAAAAAGGATTAAATAGGGTGACAGACACTTGTATTCCAGAAGAAGAAGCCTTTAGACGCATTCAAGAGCATATTGTAAAAATCTGGAAAGATGCAGAGGCGGCTGGTGAGCGCTATTTACCGCATGAGTATATGTACAAACTCTTGCTCTCTGGTGTGTTAGAGCAATATTACGAGATAGATCTCAAAGATAGCTGGATGTATGCTGCAGCCGAAGCAAATCTCCCTATCATCTGTCCGGGCTGGGAAGATAGTACAATGGGTAATATTTTTGCAAGTTATGTTTTAAAGGGAGAACTTAAAGCAAGTACCATGAAGTCTGGAATTGAGTATATGACCTTTCTTGCAGATTGGTACACAGCAAATTCTGAGAGAGGTATTGGCTTTTTCCAGATAGGTGGTGGTATTGCAGGAGACTTCCCTATCTGTGTAGTACCTATGCTCTATCAAGATATGGAACGCACCGATACACCGTTCTGGAGTTACTTCTGTCAGATAAGTGATTCGACTACCAGTTATGGTTCCTACTCTGGGGCCGTGCCTAATGAAAAAATAACCTGGGGCAAGCTAGATATTAATACTCCAAAATTTATTATTGAGAGTGATGCAACTATTGTTGCTCCCTTAATATTTGCCTACCTTTTAGATATGTAACACCAGATAGATCCATACTACTATCTTAAAATATTAAACATGAAACAACCAAGTAATCTAAGACGGGTCATTGTAGATTATGCAAAACTCAATGACGATATATTAAACCTGCTGGTGAACAAATATCCAGATGGTTACGAGCGTCATCACATTATTTCTTTCAAGAACGCTCAAGGCGAAATGGTAGATTGTGTAGAAGTAAAAACTGATGACACCTTGTACCTTGTCAAAGTAAGTAAAAGACTCGTAGTGGCGATGGAAGATTTTGACCAAGATGAGTACGATGAGGATGATACAGGCGATCTAGACCTTGATCTAGACGGTGCAAATGATGACGAGGATACAGAAGATTAATTTTAATTTTTTGTAACAATAAGTATCAGTATTACGTATAAGGGTTTAGGGTAAAATCCTAGATTGGAAAATCTACAATAGTGGTCGCAACCGCGGCATTTTTAATAACACTATTAATCCATTTACTTATGAAAACTTTATTTATTGCCCTATTTAGCGTTGTAACGCTCTATTTTAATCAAGAGACAGAAACAGTCATTGCCACGTTTACAGGATACTCTGAAGGTACTTATTACTTTGAAGATGATGATGAGTTGATGCACAGTTTTGAAGCACTAAGTACAGATGCGGCCGCAAAGTTTGATTTGACTTCAACAACGTACATTGGAAAAAAATTCAATATCACATTTACTGTAACTTCGGCAGTAAATGAAGAAGATGAAGATTACGATATCTTGGAAATTACAAGCCTCGATCTTCTTCAATAAAAGAAGAAAAGTTTCTATTTCTGGGACAGAT
>CAWUIT010000111.1:0-8583 GCA_963922345.1 uncultured Dokdonia sp.
TCGATTATTTCTTGTGCACTAAGTAAAGAGTTTACCGTAGGTTTTGCATCTGTAGTCGTTGCTTTTACAACATCGACCTCTTCTTGAAAAGATGGGTAATCTAGATTAATAGAAAACATAAATCGATCAAGCTGTGCCTCTGGTAAAGGATATGTTCCCTCCTGCTCAATTGGGTTTTGAGTTGCTAGCACAAAATAAGGTAGCTCTAATGGATAGCGACGGCCTGCAACTGTCACCACACGCTCTTGCATGGCCTCAAGGAGTGCAGCCTGTGTTTTTGGCGGTGTACGGTTAATCTCATCTGCCAGAATGATATTAGAAAATATTGGGCCTTTAATAAATTTAAACTGACGGGACTCGTCCAGTATTTCTGATCCTAAAATATCACTAGGCATTAAATCTGGCGTAAACTGTATACGCTTAAAGTCCAAACCTAGGGTAGTTGCAATGGTATTAACCATTAATGTTTTTGCAAGACCAGGTACACCAATTAATAACGCGTGACCTCCTGAAAATATTGATAAAAGGATTTGATCAATAACGTGATCTTGACCTACAATAATTTTTGAAATCTCGCTTTTGAGAGCGTTGTGCTTATCAACTAGACTTTTGATTGCGACTACGTCAGACATAAATAGCTCTTTATTTTTTTAACCAATTGCTTACAAATTCGCAATCACGATTGTCTCCATTGATTTTTATGTATGTCTCTTCAATTTTTTCCTTTTGCCATTTTTCAATAGCTTTTATTTGTTTTTCGCGCAAAGCGAGATCTTTAATTTTTATATAGTCCTTTACATAATCTGCTTTATGCTCTTCTAGTCTATTATCTACGGTATAGATCATATATTGTTTCTGACCTGTACGTGTTTGATCGCTAAATACTAGAGAAACTTCACCATCTTCTAAGCCACTCACTTTAGGATAAATATCTGGATCTAATCGTCCCAGTTCAAAACGTTTATCAAGACTTTGAGGGTTAGTTAATGTACCACCGTCAAATTTGGTCTCTTCTTCATCTGAGAATTCTTTTGCGGCTTCTTCAAAAGTAAGCTCACCGTCTATGATACGTTTTCTGATTTTATTAATTAGATCTTTTGCCTCATCTTCTTGCTCTCTCTTTATTTCAGGAATAAGAAGTATGTGTCTAATGTCTTTACGTTCTCCCTTTGTCTTTTCTACAGTTACAATATGGAAACCAAATTCTGTTTCAAAAGGTTCACTTATCTCACCATCTTGTAAACTAAATGCTACATCTCTAAACTCTTTTACCAATGGCGTCCTTCTATCAATTACCATAAGACCTCCTTCTGGTCGTGTACCACCATCATCAGTATATAATACCGCTTTAGTAGCGAAGCTACTCCCATTTTCTAAAATATCTCTTCTAAAACCGTTGAGACGGTCTATGACCTTCTGACGCTCTTCTTCGGTCGCCTTTGGTTCAATCACGATCCTAGCTATTTCCAACTCTACACCAAATGTGGGTATCTCATCTTCAGGGATATTATTGTAAAATGTTTTAATCTCATCTGGAGTTACATCTACAGATTCAATTATCTTCTCATTCATACGATCTGAAAGTAAAATATCTTTTCTTATAGAAAATAATTCGGCACGTAAATCTGCCATATTATCTTTTTTATAGTATTCTATAACTTTTTGCTCGGAGCCAAGTTGTTGGGCAAATCGCTGTATGATTTGATCTACCTCTGAGTTTACACGATTATCTTGAATAATAATACTATCCTGTACAGCTTGGTGTGCAAGTAATTTTGACTCTAGTAGATTTCCAAGAACTTGACAAGGCGTTACATTTGCCGCTGTCTGACCTTGACTTTTAATATCAAACAAAAACTTATCAATATCGCTTTCGAGTATTAAATAATCACCTACTACTCCAGCCACACCATCTACTTTAAACTTAGTAAATGGAGTTTGTACAGTATCCTTTACAATCGCTGTTGTGTTTTCTACAGTGTCTGTAACAATCGCAGTGGCGACTGGCTCCTGAGATACTCCTATGTGTACTGCTAGAAGTAATAATATACTAGTCAATGTAAATTTCAAATTGTTTATTTTTAATTGCATCATCCTTAATTTCCTTTTCCAGCCTCTTTATCAAGGCTAACTTTCTTTTATTATTTATTATTTGATTGATGGTAGGTCGTATATAATCTAATGGAGCGTTATCATTACGCTCTAGCGTATTTTTTATAGCGATCAAATATAATCCTAATGAATCGCGAAGTTGTAAAAAATTGGTTTTTTTTAACAACTTGTTTGCATTCTCAGAATTTATGGGGTTGATTTGATCTACAACTGCCGGTTGTTTCACCCATATCGAATCATTAAGGAAAAAATCACGATACTGAAACTTTAATGAGTCTAGGGCATATCGATCTTGTTCTGTATTTCCAATAAAAAAAGATTTGAGTGTATTTACATCTTGATAATCAGGATCCACCTGAATAAATTTAAACTGTATTAGGGGTTCATTCAATAAAAAATTAGCCTTGTTATCATTATAAAAGTCTAGCGCTTCTACATCAGATACAATACTATCCAATTGTTTATTTATTAACGCGTCCTTATAGTATCTAGTGTACAGATCATTTCTATAATTTGAGACAAGATTGTCAAAGCGATCTTTTTCCTCTGGAGAGATATTCCTAAGCGCACCATCTAATAGTAATTGATCTGTCGCCCAATTATTAATATAATTTTGTGTGAAGGATGCAGTATCGATCACAACTGTGCTTGCGATTATTTTATCAAGATCTGACTGTGTTAGCGTGTGATCATTAACACGTGCAATAATGTTTTCTGGTGTGCCTGTTTCAAAAAAACGACAGCTAGATGCAGTAACTACGATGAGTAAACTAAAAATATAATGCAACGCCCTACTCATATGACAACTTTAAATTACTTAAGGCTTTTTGATTTATAGTAACCCGACTTCGAGATCTTATTTCTTCAGTAAACTCTTTTTCCAAAAGCTTCTGGTAGTCACTCATAACCTGTCCTCTTGACTCTTCTAGTGTCATTTGTGCGGGAGGTACAACAGCTATAATGTCATAAAATAGATATTGATCATCTCTTTGAACAATTTCTGTAAGACCTAATGGTAAAATGGTGTCCTCCTCTATTGCCATATCGCTCTCTTTTAGTCTATCGGTTGAGACTAAAATTGGGCCTTTATCTTTAAGTAGATCTAAAGCGTCTTCTGAGGAGAGTCCATTTTTTAATAATTTATTGAGCTCCAGGGCTGTCTGACGTTGCGCTGTTGAGTAGATTTTCGCCTCATAAAGTAAAGGTGTTTTATAGTCCTCTGCACGAGATTGATAATATTCTTTAAGACCTATACTATCATTTTGAGCTCTATCCCAAATTTTATTTTGTAATAAATCAAATAAAAGCAGCCCCTCTTTATATTCTTTTAAAATTAACGCAAATGTTTCATCTTGCTCTTCTAGATGCTCTAGATGATAACTCTTTAGCGTAGTATCAATATACTTGTCTACATTTTCTTCTAGAAATTGATCTCGTGATTTATATCCCACTCGATTGTACTGCTTAACAAGAAAACTTCCAATTTCATTAAAGGTTATAGTGGTATCTGCAATAACAATAGCCTTATCGTTAATCCCTTTAATTGCACTCAGCTCTGGTAGGTCTTTTGCTTTAACTTCTGGGAAAACATCTTTAAAAAAACGTACTATATCCTTACTGTCACCAATATTATAACGATTTCTCAATCGCTCTTTGAGCTGTACATCTAAGACTTTAGATCGAGCATCTTTAGTCACTTTTTGAGTAAGCACTGGTTTTAATTCCACAAAAGTACCTATGGGATTTTTTTCT
Source organism: uncultured Dokdonia sp. (assembly GCA_963922345.1). Classification (GTDB taxonomy): domain Bacteria; phylum Bacteroidota; class Bacteroidia; order Flavobacteriales; family Flavobacteriaceae; genus Dokdonia. Next base: position 3,865 of record CAWUIT010000111.1, read on the forward strand.
AATAGTTTTACAATATGCCAACCAAATTTAGTTTTGAATGGTGCTGTAATTTGCCCTAAGGTATCAAGCTCAAAGGCTTTTTTCTCAAAAATAGTACTACTCAATTGACCTTGCTCAAACGCATTAAGAATACCTCCTTTTTTTGCTGAATTGGAATCGTCACTATATGAGCGGGCAAGAGCTTCAAAAGACACACCAGTATTAAGCAAGCTATCAACAGTATTTATTCTTTTTTCTGGGATAAGGGTTGTATCAGGCTGTACCAATGAGATCATTATATGCGCAACCTTTACACTACCCTTTGCAAGACGTTCATCTGTGGGCTGAACTATATGATAGCCAAAAGAAGTTCTAAAAGGTCTAGAAACACCATTGATAGAAGTCGCATAGGCTGCATTTTCAAATGGATATACCATTTTAAAAGCTTTAAACCAACCTAGATCGCCACCATTAGTCTTAGCAGAAGGGTCTTCACTCTCTCGTCTTGCAACGGTATTAAAATCCTCCCCATTAATGATACGAGAGCGTAATGCACTTATTTTCATGTATGCTTTTAGAGTATCTATGGGGGAAGCATCTGGCGCAACCCTTATCAGTATATGACGTGCTTTTAACTCTTTTTTAATTCGATAGTAGGCTTCTTTGACCAGCGCATCAGTAACCGCTACGTCCTTGAGATGCTCCTTAGCTAGTTGTGATCTGTAAGATTGTAATTCCTTGATGTAAGATTCGTTTTGGTGTAATCCCAATTTATAAGCTTCTTGTACTTTGAGCTTGTAATCTATAAACAGCTCTAGATAATCTTCAGGATCGCTTTGCGCATCTTGCTCAATAAGATTTAAATTTTTCTCATAGACACGCTTAAATTCATTGACAGAAATAGATTCATCATTTATGGTAAGAAGAGCTACTTCCTGTCCGTATGAAAGGATAGAAATTGCTAAGAAAAAACTTAAAAAAAGAATACGCATAGTAGGGTTTAGCTTGGCGCAAAAATAAGGATAATCAATCAGTGTGCAATAGCAACGCTACTACTCAGTTTTTAGTGTACTTTTCTCAGGTAGAGTAGTCCTATTATTTACATTTGTGCTTAAAACTATAAGACCCTTTTCAATTGTGGAACGACTCAAACTTATATGGGACTTTAGAGGTCCAGATTCTAAACAAATAGCATTGCATCACGAGATTCATTTAAAGGAGTACGCTTTCGCGAAAGCGCTCGAAAATCCATTGACCAGCGTAGAAAAAATTACAGAAGATCATTTTATAGCCTACCTAGTGGTTGATCGAGATGCGATGAAACCTGTACGAGACGCTTTAAAACCCCACCGTGGCCAGCTATTTACACAATAAAATAGCCTTGGCACAGATATTGTCTTCTATCTCATATATTTGCACGCGCAAATGATAATCTAAACAAAATATAAAATGAAAAAAATCGTACTTGGAATGCTGGTAGTGCTCTTTACAGCAACAGCTTTTGCTCAAAGTAAAATTGGAACGGTAGATGCCGACTTTATCCTTTCAAAAATGCCCGAACTCGTTGCGGCAAATGAAGAAGTAAAAAAGTATAACCTAGATCTTGAATCTCAAATGAAGGTAAAGATTGAGGATTATGAAGCAAAGGTAAAGTTATACCAAGCTGGGCAAGCATCATTTACAGATGCTCAAAAGAAAACAAAGCAAGGTGAGATTATAGCTGCAGAAGAAGATATCTCAAAATTCCGTCAGAATGGAGCACAACTCTTACAGCTCAAACAGTCTGAGGTGGTACAGCCATTATACAAAAAAATTGGAGAGATGGTAACTATTGTTGCAAATGAGCAAGGATACTCACACATCCTCACCATAGGTAATAATAATAATTTTGCCTATGCAGATCCCGCTGCAGATATTACAACTGCTGTTATGGAAAAAATGGGCATTAAAGTAGAAGAGTAATTTTTTACGAGACCTTGAAAAAGCCGCTTCTAATAGGAAGCGGCTTTTTTTTTAGAGATTTTTTAAAATCTTTTCAATATTGGGTTTGAAATAATTAGGACCCTTTAACACTTTGCCATCCTCGCGATAGATAGGTTTCCCATCTTCCCCTAGTTTGCTCATATTAGAACGTTGGATCTCATTAAATACCTCTTCAATTTTATCTTGCATGCCGTGCTCTATAATGGTACCGCACAAGATGTACAACATATCTCCTAGCGCATCTGCCACCTCTACGAGATCTCCTGCATTTGCTGCTTCCAGATACTCCTCGTTTTCTTCTTTCATCAAATTATATCTCAATTCGTTTTTTGATTTTGGAAGACTTGCAGTTGGCTCAGCTTTACGATCTAGTCCATAGGTATCGTGAAATAATGTAACTGCGGCGATTTTATTTTTCATGTGTTATTTGTTATTATGTTTTCGCGAAAGCGCACTCATACGTATTTTTACAATTCTAAAATACATGAAATGTTTAGTACGGGTCAAATAGTCTTTGTTCTTTTTTTTGTAGTAAGTTTCATAGCTCTTATTATCTGGAGTTATAGAAAGGATCTCAATCTCCATAAAAAGCAATACAAAGGGAGCAAGTGGGTACTACTCGGTTTTATAGGTTTTATATTTCTTCTCTTTGTAATTAAAATGGTGCTAAGGCCATAATTTTTATCACCACTTTCGTTAAATAATTGATTATAATTCTTTTACTTGTGTCTTGAAACAAGGGAACTTATTGATATACCCAGTAATGGGTATGTTAAAAGTTAAGGTTATTAAGTACATTTCAACCTAACTTTAAGAATTATATTATGCACGAGAACATTAAATACACACTATCTCTTGACGAAAAAATTGAACCTTTAAGAAGCCGCGAAGACCTTAAAAATCCAGCTGCTGCACCTCGAGGTTCTGTAGGTGATTGGCAAAGTATTTTTGCCGAAACGATACAGCACACACACTTCTTTGTATATGCAAAACTTATAGGTAAAAAGGAAGGCGAGACTTTTAGAGTAAAGAAAATTCAGCTCTTTGTACAAAATTATAAAGGATCTGTCACCTATGGTTTTACAGGTCTTGACGATCTTGATATCAAGCAAGTTACAATTGATGCAAACGATCCAGAGCACGATCCTCGCCATCCCAACAAAACCAAATATGAACTATCATTTGGGGTAGGCGCACTAAGATCTAGTATTAATTGTGTTGAAAAAGATGTAGACGTCGTTTTTAAAAATTACGACATCATACAAGCTACTCCTATCTTCTCGCCTGCCGAAAATGAGATTTCGCAAATATTTGAAGATGATGATAAAAGGCGAAATACAAACTATGCAGATCCTCTCTTTATGCAACGTGTAGGTGAAGATGTGAAAATTACTGATGAAGGATATGCACGCCTAGAACTGTTAGGAGAATCTGGATTTGACAATGCTATCCAATCTCAAGTTTCTAATCTGCTATCACATAAAAACACAATCAAGTCTCTTACAGAAATTGAATTTTTGGGTCTTAAATATCCTTGTCAACCTAGAAATACGATGATCAAAATACAATCTTGAGAATAAAATTTCTTATCGTCTTTAGTATAATATCTCAATTGTCTTATGGACAGAGTGAGATAGATGCTCCGTCACTACTCTTATTTCGAGATGGGGAGTTACAAAGGCTTAAGGAAGTAATCGTAAGAGATGGTTCTGTAACCTCACAGATGGCGCTATGGAAATTAGATTTCTATCAGAACTTTGATAGTAATTCTGTAAATTTTACCAATCCTAGTGAAGAAGTAACAATTCAGAACGATATAACTCCCCCTATTGGACAGTTTCTATACTATCTCAATATGGGGGATTATTATTTTTATAAATATGATAATCAACTGGTTGAGGCGCAACAGCAATACCTCCAAGCATTATCTATTGCAGAGCGACAGCAAGATGTAATCTTAGAATGTTTTGCCTTGCGCAAAATCCTAGAACTCTATCGTAGTGATTATCTTTTAGGTAACGTAACGGCAAAACAATATTTAGAAAGATACGAACGCATCGCATTTGACGAGGTAGAGCGCAATTATGCCTTGTACTTTAAATTGATTCTCAATTTCCAATATTATGATGATAGTTCTTGGGATGTTGTTGAAGCAAACCGTTTATTAAGATTTGCAGAAACCTCAAATAGTTACTTACTCAACGCAATTATCTTTCAACTCATTAGTAGTTACGAGAGTTTTTTAAACAATAACAAAAAGGCTATTATATATGAAAATAAAGCACTTACAAATCTGAACAAATTAGAAGGATCTTATAACCATACGCTTATAAAACGCTCGTTACTAGCTAAAGCCAGATATTTTTTAGAAGTTAATAATGATAGTGTAGGAGAAATTTTGACAAAAATAAATCCGATTAATAAAAACAGACTCGAAGAATCCTACGCTAAGTATGTGTACTTATATAATTCTATTTCAGACTCTTTAAAAAGCAATTACAAAGGAGCTTATCAAAATATCGTAAAATACAATGTTCAATTAGAAGAAGAGCGCTTTTCCAAAAACGAAAATAAATTTAAAGAGCTGGAGACTAAGTATCAAACCGCCGAAAAGGAAAAAGAAAATCTCTTACTACAAGCACAAAAAAATAGAAATAGAAATCTTGCCATAGGTCTCGCTGGTTTTTTAGTACTAGGTGCTGTGCTATCCCTACTTATATACCGCAATACAAAACGAAAACAATTGATAGCCGAGCA
>CAWUIT010000112.1:0-8575 GCA_963922345.1 uncultured Dokdonia sp.
TTAGGCTTCATAGGCTCGTGACGCAATGTTACTGTATAGGTACCTGTACCAGCGTCGCCAGCATTAAGCGATATTAATGTACCTAATGGGTTACCATCGCCGTCAAAATTTGAATACGTAGTCGTTATAGATAAAGAAGAACTGGTCGTATAAAATACTTGGTGTTCATCATCTTCTTCTTCAACCTCCACCGTAATATCCTCAGCAGGAGATTCAGTTTCATTTAGAAAGCTTACGCTTCCAGTGTATGTCGCATTTGCAACAAGGTTGCCAGATACTGTAATTACTGGACTATCAGGTCCTTCTCCATCGCTATCAACGGAGCTCAAGAGAACGGTTGGATTAGAACTGTCTGTGGGAGTTAAGGTTAAGTTTACGGTTGTAATAACTTCTTCCTCATTAATTAATACAGGAATCCCATCATCATCATCCCCACAAGAGATGAGCGCAGTTGCAAGTAGTGTACTTAAAAATAGTATTTTAATAGTTTTCATAATTTAATGTTTGTAAGTCTTCCTTATTGAAGAAAGATTTGGATTTAAAAAGTGATTAATAATTAATTTTTAATTGTAATAAAATATTTCTGCCTAAATCGTCAGCAAAATAGCGCTGTCTATTCAGGTATTCTCTATAACTCGTATCAAAAAGGTTATTCACAATAAGACCAAGATTGAGATTATTTTTTTCGCTTAAAGCGAAATCTATACTACCTCGAAAGTTTACGAGATGATATGCATCTGGAGGGGTACTCACATCAACCAGCTCAAAGGTTTCTGTTTGTGGCAAAAAGACTTCAAAATTATTGTCTGGAAACTCATTTTGTCTAAAAACGTAGTTACTCTCAAGGGTAAGACTCAAATTATTCAAGGACGGTTGCGTAAATGTTAGAGAATTGCGAGTATTTGCAGCAGGCATATTAATAAGAGCGATATCACTAGCGACATCCTTGCCCTTTACTATTGAAAATTGATTTGTAAAACTCCAATTATCAGAAATATTGTACTGATTGTCTATATCAATCCCTAGTAATCTAGCCTCAGTCTGTCGGTACTCCCATACTTGAAAATTTCCACGTATGGTCTGCCTTATTCCTGTAGGTTCTATTAATATAAAATCCTCTATCAAACTAGCGTAGGGAGCAATTGTAAAATTCCAACTCTCTGTCGAATGCGTCAGATTAACTGAAAATTTGTGAGCTATTTCCTGATTAAAACTAAGATCACCCAGTTCTATACGGGCCGCACTTTGGTGCAATCCATCGCTAAAAAGCTCCGAAACGTTAGGAGCTCTCGATGCCAGTGCATAGTTAAAGCTTCCTGCAGTTTCCTCAGTAAATTCATACGCCACTCCAGCGGTAGCTGATACATTATTATATTCAAATTCTGGTCGTGTAAAAATCTGATTTTCAAATTCTTCCACTTCAAATTCTGCAAAAGTTACATTGTAGTTTCTATCTTCCCAAAAGCTTGTTGAATAAAACTTTTCTGCCTCTATGCGTGTATAATCATATCGTACGCCTGCTTCAATAGTAAGCCTATCTATCCGTTTTGATCCCAAGGCATATATACCTAAGTCTTGCGCTTCATAATCAGGTATAAGTCTTCTTATTCCTGTAGTGGGGTCTGGAAAATGGGTACGATAAGCACCGGCTACTCCTGCTTTTGCTTCAATAGTATTATCTGCAGTGTAGTTAAAATCTACTTGACCACTTATTGTTTCTAATTGTAAGTCTATAGATGGTCTTGTATCCTCACTATCTCGACGTATGTCAAACTCTAGTCTATTATTACGCTGGTAATCGAGTCTAGCACTTAGTTTACCAAAATTTTCAAATCGATAAAAGCCGTTAAGCTTTGCAACTTGATGAGTAACATCTTGCCTAGGTTGATTAATATCATACGTAAAGTCTTCTACTACAGCTGGCCTATCACTATTGATTGCAATTACAAGATCTTCGGCACCTCCCAGGTGAGATGACCGCAATATGGCAGATTCTTTATCAAATAAAGAATAGCTTGCTTCAAGACCATACTTGTATTTGTTAATCCCAAATCTAAGCGCTACATCTTTCTCAGAGAGCGCCGTATTACTCAAGATATAGTCAGGAGCCTCAAAATCTCCAAATCTCTTATAACTAGCATTGATACCTCCATACCAACCATTATTGTAAGATTTAGTTAATGAAGACGTAATAGAACCCCCACGGCCATTTGTAGCTCCCGTTATTATTGTTCGGCCAAACAGCGTATCCTTCACAGGTACGCGCTCGGGTTCAATAACAATTGTACCACCTATGGCATCACCACCATACTGCAGTCCAGCGGCGCCTTTTATTACGGTGACCTCACCTGCTGCGTTTACATCAATATTAGGCGCGTGCTCAGCTCCCCATTCTTGATCTTGCAGCCTCGTGCCATTTGTAATTAAAACCACACGACTAGAGTGTAGTCCTTGTATGACAGGTTTTACTACTGCATTTCCAGTATTTAATGAAGTTACCCCACTCAAATTTTTGAGTGCGTCACCTAAAGAACCAGCACTATTATTTTCTAATACTTGATGCGATACTGTACTTTCTGTCGCAGTCTGACTTTTAGCTGAGTGTGCGTGTGCGGTAATCTCCACATCGCCCAAAGATTCTAAATGATGCTCCATATTAATCGTACGGCGAGTATCACCACTTACGGAGACTTTAATTATTTGGGTCTCGCAAGCAGGGTGTGATACTTGTAGATTGTAAATAGCCTCACACAACCCATCAATCTCGTATCTACCTTGATTATCGGTAGTTACAGCACGTTCAGAACCAGCCACAATAATGGTAGCACCGGTTAAAACGCTGTTGTCATGTAGGTCTATTACATACCCATAAAGTGTATAACTACAATCTTGAGATATTGCAGTAAAGCTTAGGAATAAAAAGCTAAGCCAAAAAGGAATTTTCATTAATGGAAATTTTGTTAGTAATTGAAATGGGATCAATTATTAACAAATTGGCGGCCCTCGATCTTGCGAAGATTTTTGTGGAGTATTGTCAAGTACATAAGTACCATCAAATATTAATTTTTCTACTTCTGGTATAGCAATGGAATACGCTTTCGCGAAAGCGAAGACACCTACTTTAACCATATGCAAATCGCCGAGATCACAATCTAATTGGGACTCGTGGATGTGCGTTTCTCCAGAAAACTTACACGTATCAAAATGTTGATGATCACTGGTTGTGTGAGCAAAAGATACCATTGCAGGTAACAAGAACACACAAAGCAGCAAAAGTGCTGCAAACCGATTTATGATATGTGTTTTACTTTGATTCAAGTAGTACTTTTAAATAAAAAGCCAAGTCCTAATCTAGAAATCATTTTGATAGCAAATGCTTTAAAAAAGGAATACTGGCCAAAGATCCAGCCAAATATCACCAAAAGTACCTGATAAATAGGAAAAATTAACAAGATTCTAACAGGCCAATAAATCCATCCATTAGTGACGTCTTTACCTAATCCCACTAATTCCATAAGAGGATCTGAGAGTCTTCCAGCGGTTGAACCTGTTACCGCAAAAGCTAGGAAAATAGCGATTAATTCCCAGCGATATTTAACGTCCCATTTATGGTATAATTTTTTAAACAACCATAAGGTGATCCAAATAATAATAATAGAAATAGGAATTGCAAGTATTATTTGGGCAAATGGGAACGAGGTATCATAGATAGGAGTGTAGATCGCTTTTGCGATAAGATATGCCGAAAAAAATGTGGCAATTAATCCAAGTATAACGTGGATAAATTGCCAGTTTTGAGTGATCTCCCAGCGCTTTTTAAAATTTTTCATAGCGCTACAAAAATACGACTATCGTAGTTTCTGATTGTTACGTTGTTGAAAAAATTGAAACCAATTGTACAATAAATAATTTACTTCATATCCATAATCTACATCCCTTCTATAGTCAATCTGCTGTAGGTATAAGTTGGGATCGTATTGTAAATTATTAACAACGCGGTTGTTGTATTCTGTAACGAAAAGAATATTTCTGTTTTCTAGCCAAAACTGCTCGTAATATCCCCTAGGTCTCTGTGTTACTAGCCATTGGTTAAAACCAGGTTCAATGATAATAATTTCATACTCTAAGCTATCATTTGCTATGCGCAAAGTGTCAGATGTTGAAGTTACCGAGCTATCTCCATTTGTCGTTGATTCAGTATTAGATCCAGTAGATGCGCAACCTATAATAATTGCGGCAAGAATAAAAGTGTAAATAATCTTTTTCATAATTTAAAGTTACTAGTTTATATATTATTAGTTGTGTTGTTTACGATTGCTTTAACGCTTTGTAAATTAAACACTATGTAAAACTAGATATGATATGCTTTAAAAAGAAATACCAATGAGTTAATGCATCCAATGGATGAGGGAAACAAAAAAGAGAGCACGTATATCGTACTCTCTTGTAAAATTATAGCTAGATACTGAATATTATTTTCCAAATAATCCTCCTAATAGGCCACCTATACCACCCTTTTTCTTGTTGCTTCCAAGGACCATACCTGCAACGTCATCAAGGATACTGCCATCACCATCTGCATCTAATAGCGTGGTGATCAAACTTTGATTTTCCTGTGGCTGCCCACCTAGCATACTGCCTATTAAAGTATTCATGTCATTGCCGTCTGTCACGTTATTTTCTTTTTTCTGTTTCCCAAGAACCCCCATAAGGATAGGAGCAGCAATCTTTAAAATCTGAGCAACAGACCCTGCATCTACACCAGATTTACTACTTATAGCGTTCTCAACGGCTGGTTGCTTATTACCCAGTAAGTGACCCAAAATACCTGCACCATCAGATAATATTTCATCATTAGGTCCTCCATTACCCATAAGATCTCCTAGCTGTTTTAAAATACCACCACTATGTTTTCCAGATAATGCTCCCATAAGACCTGCAGCTCCTTCTGGAGTTTGCACATTTTTTTTCATAGCTCCCATAAGAACAGGTAATCCCATACTAAGTACTTGGGCTGTTGCACTTTCAGACTGTCCAGATTTTGCACTAGCCCCACTTATTAAAGATTTACCTATATCACTATTTAAAAGATCTAATAATCCTGCCATTTTATATTTTTTACGTTGATTAATGAAATGAAGGTACAAAATATTGTAAATCAGAAATACTCAGTCGTAAAAAAACCATCTTTGACGATGGTTTTAATAAATTTCTCGATAAAAGGTCAAAAATTACCGCTTACGCGAAAAATGTTTGAATCTATACTTACTTCTTTAACCTAATATTTCAATTATTTGTTCAGCAAGTTCTGTACCAATACGATCTTGAGCACCGCCTGTCGCTGCACCAATATGAGGAGTTAAACTTACTTTAGGGTTCATCAATACCTGTACCGCAGGCGTAGGTTCATTTTCAAAAACATCTAACCCCGCAAATGAAAGTTTGTTCGAATCTAGCGCTGCAATTAACGCAACTTCATCAATTACACCACCACGAGCCGCATTTACCAGAGCAGCACCGTCTTTCATCATATCAATTTCCTTTTTACCGATCACAAAATCTTTTTGAGCAGGTACGTGTAGGGTAATAAAATCTGCTTCCCTTAAAACTTGTTCCTTTGTAACGGACGCTAAATCAAAAGAAACAGACTGATCATCATAAAAAGGTACTTTGATAGTGGCCTTATCTGTAAATGGATCATGAAAAATAACTTTCATTCCAATTCCTAATGCAATTTTTGCAGCTTCTTGCCCAATCCGACCAAAGCCTAATACGCCTAAGGTCTTCCCACGAAGCTCTGTACCTTTTGCATATGCTTTTTTAAGGTTTTTAAATTTTGTATCACCGTCAAGGGGCATATTACGGTTAGAGTCATAAAGAAAGCGTACACCATTAAATAAGTGAGCAAAAACTAGCTCTGCTACAGAAGCAGACGATGCAGCGGGAGTATTAATTACGTGCAACCCTTTTTCTCTAGCATAAGTAACGTCAATATTGTCCATACCAACACCGCCGCGACCTATTACTTTTAAACTAGGACAGGCATCTATAAGTTCCTTACGTACTGTCGTAGCGCTCCTTACTAGAATTACATCAATCTTATTCTCATTAATATAATTCTCAAGTTGGTCTTGTGCGACGTTTGTTGTAATCACTTCATAACCGCCCTTAGTTAGTGCGTCAACTCCAGTTTGCGATATTCCGTCGTTTGCTAATACTTTCATTTCAATTTTTTTATTTATTCAAATCTTAAACCTCTAGGTCAAGTGACGATTTAAGCTTTACGCTCAAGTTCACTCATTACATCTACAAGAACTCCTACACTATCCATAGACAATGCGTTGTACATTGAAGCTCTATAACCGCCCACACTTCTGTGACCGTTAAGACCATTAATACCTGCCTCCTTCCACATAGCATCAAAGGCGTCCTTAAGATCACCGTCTGCAAGCGAGAAAGTGGCGTTCATAGTAGATCTATCTTCTTGCGCTGCAAATCCTTTAAAAAGAGGGTTTAAATCTATCTCACTGTAAAGGAGTGTTGCTTTTCTATTGTTCACTTCTTCTATTGCCTTAATTCCTCCTTGATCTTTTAACCAGCGCATAGTGAGCATAGAAACATACACTGCATATACAGCAGGTGTGTTAAACATACTCCCTTTGCTTATATGTGTTTGATAGTCCAGCATTGAAGGTATCTGGCGTGTTACTTTACCTAGAATATCTTCTCTAACTACAATTAATGTAGTACCTGCAGGGCCCATATTTTTTTGCGCACCCGCATAGATAAGATCAAATTTTGAAAAGTCTATATCTCGTGAAAATATGTCACTACTCATATCACAAATTAACGGACAGTTTACCTGCGGTATATCCTTAATCTGTGTTCCAAAAATGGTATTATTAGTAGTAATGTGGAGATAGTCAAGATCTGAAGGTATATCGTACCCTTTAGGTATGTAATTAAAGTTTGCCTCTTTACTAGATCCAACTTCTATTACTTCCCCAAAAAGCTTTGCCTCCTTTATCGCCTTATCACTCCACGTACCTGTATTAAGATATCCAGCTTTAGTTTGTAGTAGATTATATGCTACCATTAAAAATTGTAAGCTAGCACCTCCTTGTAAAAAAAGCGCTTTATAACCTCTACCTTCAAGACCTAGAAGTTCTAGAGCGAGGTTGCGAGCTTCATCCATTACATCTACAAAGTCTTTGCTTCTATGTGATATTTCTAAGATGGAAAGACCAGAGTTATTAAAATCTAAAATAGCTCCAGATGCTTCTTTAAAAACTACTTCTGGTAATATACAGGGACCTGCGCTAAAGTTATGCTTCTTCATTTTGACTTTTTTATTAGTTACAAAGATGCCCAAAAGGGTGTAAAAAGCCACAAAGAAATTGATAAAAAATCTACTAGATACTTGTCAAAAATGCAATAGTATCGATACCGTCTGCATAGTCGTTTAATTCTGGATTCTGGGTTTTCCCAAATGGGATAATTTTTTGATCAACAGTTAACGTGTCACTTTGAGCAACAATGCATTGTATTTTGTCAGAATCGGCGGTGAGTTTTTCAAGTAAGGCTTCTTCAGAGGTATATTTCTCATAAAATAAAGTCGCAATGGGAGATCCATAACTTTGATCCTCCTTAAGCATTAAAAAGCCATTTTCTAATAGTTCAAAGAGACTCATTAAATACACAGCTTTATTGTAGTCATAATTATTTGCATACTTAGCACTGTTCATAATATCCTTCCAAGGAAAAATAGCTTCAAAAAATGTATCAAAACTATAATCTTCCGGAACTAGTATTTTTGATACATTCCTGCATCCCAGACCGTAGTATCTAAAAATATCTTCACCTAGACCTTCAAGCTGCTCTTGACTCTCATTGCCTGTAAGGATGGCAACAGAGTTTCTATTTTTACGAATAATATTAGGCTTTTTACCAAAATAGTATTCAAAATAACGTGCTGTATTATCACTTCCTGTAGCAATTACCGCATCGTGATCTGGCAGCTTGCCTTCAGTAAAAGAGATTGTCCCTTTAAAAGATGGAGCAACGTACTCAAGATATTTAGCTAGATAGGGGAGAAGGTGTCTATCATTAGACGATTGCTTTCCAATAAAAACGTGACCTGAAATAAGAACAGATAAAAAATCGTGAAAACCAACTAAGGGAATATTCCCTGCCATTATAACTGCGACAGTTTTTGTTTCTTGCGCTTTCGCGAAAGCGTTATCATAATCATTAAGCCACGTAGTAAGCTTAGTCTCGGTAAGGGTCGAAGCCCAGCCCTCTAAAGCGTAGAGAACATTTTCCTTAGTAAACCATCCATTATGCTCACTAGCTAGTTTGATTTGATGGATCATTCCATCATAAAAAAGATCATTGTGTAATATGTCTTCTTTTTTTGAAAGAGAAGCTCGAGAAAATTGACTTAAGAATTTTCCCAAGTGAACAAAAGCGTTAATTCTTTGTTGAAGCGTCATAGGGTTTTGGCAAATCGCTGTCTAGGCGTTATTTTTGTGCAAAGTTACCCAAAAAGAAACCTATGGCAATTATCATAACAGAC
>CAWUIT010000113.1:0-8512 GCA_963922345.1 uncultured Dokdonia sp.
ACGGCCCGAGCATTATTTGCTGCACGATCTAAGTAAACCCCTATAAAAGCTTGCGTACGATATCCCAGCACTTTGGGATCTATTATAAATTTTGATCCTGCTATAAGCCCAGATTTTTCGAGCTTACGAAGTCGCTGGTGTATGGCAGCTCCAGAGATACCTACCTTACGTGCTATCTCAAGAATGGGCTTCCGGGCGTCTTTCATAAGCTGGCGTAGGATAATCTTATCTATACCGTCAATTATAAGTTCGTCCTTAACAATTTTCATAAATGAAGTTTCTATGTGTAAGTCAAATATATAGAAATACTGCTTATGTGTAATTTTAACCTCCTACATTATCTGGATTATAGCCTAAATAGTCTACCTCATACTCTTTAAAGTTAATTCCGTAATCTTCTAGTTCTTTTAAGATAGGTTCATAAACTTCTTTTTTAATAGGTAATTGTACGCCTGGAGTGGTAATCTCGTTATTGAGAATGCGTAGCGTTGCCATTGCAACAGGCAGTCCCACCGTCCTAGCCATAGCCGTCTCTAATTGGTCTTTACCTTTATTAACCATTGTAGCATCTATCTGTTTACGTGTACCATCTTGCTCGTAGCCAAACTTGTGGTACATCACAATCATATCTTTGTCTTCTGGAGCAAGTGTCCATTTATCTTCGAGAATTTTTTGTAATGCTTTGGCAGGGGTAGCATTAGAGATACCAATCTTTTTTTCAGAATTAAAAATATCTAGCTCTAGTAACTTGTCCCATAGGAGATCGTCTTGATCTATTTTGAGATAATGTCTCAATTTCAATTCTACAGAGTCTGTAGGGGAATAAGGTAAAAATAGGTTTACAAAATCACGGTAGCTCATATGCTCACTTTCTTGAAGTTTGTAACTGTCATCTGTCATACCTAGCAGAACAAACATATGCCAAGCCCTTGAAAAGCCTACACGTCGTATAGTACCTCTGTACAATGTGGGTATATCATCAAGACCATATACAGATCTATACTTCAAAGAGTTTCGGTTTGCATAGCCTTCAAAACGACCGTGGCCTTCTATTTCTAGAAATTCTGTACGTCTAAACAACCTGTGATAGGGAATGTATTTATAAGTGCCTTCTTGTATAAACTCTGCAGCCCCACCTTGTCCTGCAAGTACTACATTGCGAGGGTTCCAGGTAAACTTGTAATTCCATAAATTACTATCACTTTCTGGAGCGACCAGTCCTCCGGTAAAAGACTCAAAAAGTATCATCTTACCACCCTTATCACGTATACGATCTATTACCTGCATCGCACTCATATGGTCGATGCCAGGGTCGAGGCCTATTTCATTCATAAAAACAAGACCGCGCTCTTTTACTGCGTGGTCAAGCGCTTGCATCTCTTTTGAAATGTAAGAGGCAGTAACCATAGACTTGCTGTAGGTAACACAATCTTTTGCTACTTCTATATGAAAACGTGCAGGGAGCATCGAGATCACAATAGTGGCTTCTTTGATTGCTTCTTCTCGTTCTCTCTTATTAAAAAAATCTAGTGCAATCGCCGTCGCATTTTTGTGATTTTTAATGAGCTTCTTTGCATTGTCAATAGAAAGGTCCCCAACGGTGATATGAAGGTGCTCTTTATCGGATTTGTCTAGAAGGTAATTAACAAGTTGACTAGTAGATTTTCCAGCGCCTATAACGAGAATCTTTCGCATTGATGATCGTGTTTTTGTAAATTTGTAAGAGTACTAAAATACAATATTTAAAAGCTGAAAGCAGAAGCCTTATGGATAAAAAGTTACAAATAGCAGGAGTAGTATTTGGGCTTACTGCAGTGATTATTGGAGCATTTGGTGCGCACGGTTTAGAAAATTTATTAGAACCTGCACAGATAGCTACTTTTGAGACAGGTGTGAAGTACCAGATGTATCACGCACTACTTTTATTGATTGTTTCTTTTTTCGCTTTAAGCGAAAAGTCAAAAAAGACAATTTTTATACTACTCTTACTTGGGATACTATTATTCTCCGGCTCAATTTATGGACTTGCAACAAACGCATTAACAAGTTTTGACTTTACAACCATCGCCCTACTTACTCCAATAGGAGGCACTCTCTTGATAATCAGTTGGGTCATACTTCTTATACAATTCATAAAATTTAAATAAAACAACGAAAACGTTGTAGTTACCAAATAAGTCTTCTTACTTTTGCCATCATATAAAAACCAAAAACGCTTTTTATGGTCGCAGATAGCTTAGCTTCACAGACACTTTCACTAGACGCATTGGGAATCACTAATGCAAAAATTAACTACCAACTCTCCCCAGAAAAACTACATCAAATCACTGTAGATAAAGAGATGGGGCGTACAGCATCTTCTGGTGCACTAGCGGTCAACACTGGTAAATTTACAGGAAGATCGCCGCTAGATCGGTACATTGTTAAAGATGCAAAAACAGAAGATAACGTATGGTGGGGACCTATAAATATCCCCTTTGGCGAAGAGGCTTTTGCAAAGCTTAAAACTAAGGTCGCAAACTACCTTTCTGAGAAAGAACTTTATGTAAGAGATAGTTACGCTTGTGCAGACGAGAAGTACAGACTCAATATACGAGTAGTTAATGAGTACCCGTGGTCTAATATGTTTGCATATAATATGTTCTTGAGACCAACAGATGCCGAGCTGGAAAATTTTGAACCAGAATGGACCATATTAAATGCGCCAGGTTTCCAAGCAGATCCAGAGATTGATGGAACACGACAAAGCAATTTTGCCATCCTATCATTTACTGAAAAAACGATTATTATAGGAGGTACAGGATATACGGGTGAGATCAAAAAAGGAATATTTTCTGCACTTAACTTTATACTTCCTGTAGAAAAAGAAACACTCCCTATGCACTGTAGTGCAAATGTGGGAGATAACGGCGAGACCGCAATTTTCTTTGGATTATCAGGTACTGGTAAAACTACCTTATCTGCAGATCCTGAGCGTAAACTCATAGGAGATGATGAGCACGGGTGGACTAAAGAAAATACTATCTTCAATTTTGAAGGAGGTTGCTATGCTAAAGTGATTAACCTCTCTGCCGAAAATGAGCCAGATATATACAACGCTATAAAGCCGGGAGCAATCCTTGAAAATGTAATACTTGATAGTGATGGTGCTGTAGATTTTAAAGATACTTCTATCACACAAAATACACGTGTGAGCTATCCTATCTATCATATAGACAATATTCAAGAGCCATCACTGGGTAAAAATCCTAAAAACATTTTCTTTCTCACGGCAGATGCTTTTGGTGTATTACCTCCTATCTCAAAGCTCACTCCGGGTCAAGCAGCGTATCATTTTATAAGTGGTTATACTGCAAAAGTTGCAGGAACAGAAGCGGGCGTTAATGAGCCACAACCCTCATTTTCGGCTTGTTTTGGAGCACCATTTATGCCCTTACACCCTACTAGATATGCAGAGATGTTGAGTGATAAAATGAAGGAAGCTGGCGTAAACGTTTGGTTAATTAATACAGGATGGACGGGCGGCCCTTACGGTGTAGGCTCTCGTATGAAGTTAAAATATACACGTGCAATGATTAAGGCTGCTATGAATGGGGAGTTACCATCAGAGACTACGCACGATAACTATCACATTCATTCGGTGTTTGGCCTAGCGCAACCTCGTACGTGTCCGGGAGTACCCACAGAGGTATTAAGCCCTAGAGCAACGTGGAATAATGATGAAGGATATTATAAAACAGCAAACAAGCTCGCACGCTCTTTTAAAGATAACTTCAAGAAATTTGAAGAGTTTGCTAGTGAAGAAATTATGAATGGACAACCACCGTTAGGGTAGGTATCACAATAGTTTAGTTGATAGAAGGCGGTTTGCAGAGATGTAAATCGCTTTTTTTTACGCTTTCGCGAAAGCGAACATCAAGTACTAACACGCACTTTTTTCTTACTGGTATTTCCAATATAAACGCCGGCTAAAATTACAAGCGTTGCCAGAAATTGCAGTAAGGTAAACGTCTCACCGTCCAGGAGTCCCCAGGCCACCGAGATTACAGGCATTAAATAAGTAACAGAAGATGCAAAAACTGGATTACTTATCTGTACTAGTTTGTTAAACATAACTTTGGCGATTGCCGTACCAAAAATAGAAAGCAACACGATGTAGCCTATCGATTCTTGTATAAGGCTATCACTCATAACAGGTAGTTCAAAAAAGTCTGAGAAATATAGAATGATAAGGGCAGGTATGACTAGAAAAACAAAATTACCAGCAGCAATGGCTAATGCGCCTACGTCTTGTAAGTATGTTTTAATAATGTTTACATTAAGTGCATAAAATGATGAGGCAATAATCACTAAGGATGCGTACCAATAATTTTGCTCCTCGTTAATCTGAGATCCTATATAGATGAGAGCAGCAGCGCCTATTAGACCAAGGAGCACCCCAATAAATTGCCGACGGACAAACTGAGCTCCAAAAAGTAAAATACCAAATATAAAAGCGAGCAGGGGCACACTAGAATTTAATATTCCCACCACGGCGCTATCTATCTCAGTCTCTGCAAAAGCAAATAAAAATACAGGAAGACCAGTACCTAATATGGCTGAGATCCCAATCCATTTCCATTGCTGGAAATTGATGCTTTTTAAAGTTTTCCAGCCTGCTATTATTAAGAAAAATGCAGAAAATAAAATGCGTAATGCTCCTAGCTGAAGGGGTTCAAGCCCGAGAAGTCCTTTTTTAATAAGTATAAATGAGCTTCCCCAAATAATGGATAGTATCACGAGATAGATCCACTTAAGTGACTTGTTTGGCATTAGATTGATTTAAAATGCAAAGTTCGCACTTTCTAGGCTATGCTCAATTATGAATTTAAGAATACTCGACAAAGCATTTTAGGATAGCTTGGTCTTACTTCCAATCCAAGGTTTCCATAAGATGCCTTATGTCATTTTTGAGATAGACAGCGGCTGGATAAATACTATCGTAATTAGGTTTTGCATTAAAGTAGATGGAGCCAGTAAGAAAATGTGAGGTACTATCTGTAATGTAAAATTGTGATTGTGAAGCAGCGTCACCTTTAATGTCATAAAACATACCGTAGGCATTTTGCAGTTCGTTTACATATTTCTCTTCTATAATACCATCTGCCTTGCGCACGTGCTCGTAGGTGAGCTTTTGTGCATCATTTAATAATTGATTGATATCATTATTTACAGGGCGATACGTTAAGAAAATACTGCCGTTAAGCGCAGGGTATTCTATAACGGCATTACAATTATCTCGATATTTTATGGTACTTATCTTATTAATTTCAAAGGTATACTCGCAATTTGAGTTGGTAGCTAGATAAGCAGGTTCTGGATACGATAGACTTAGCTTGCTTTTAGGTTTAGGCAGTGTCTCATTATCACAAGAAATGAAAAGTGCTAGTATGACGATTAGTAATCTCAAGACTTTATGGTGAATTTAAGTTGTTTGATACGTTTTCTATCAATGGCCTCAATAGTAAACGCATAATCTTGAAAAGTTATTACTTCATTTTTACGAGGAAAACCTCCAGATACTTCAAGTACAAAACCAGCAATCGTTTCTGCCTCTCCCTTTTTATTTTCGAATGCTGTAATCTCTTCTAGTTTAATAATTCTATAAAAATCCTTAAGAGATGTTTTTCCATCAAAGATCCAGTTGTGTTCGTCCAGTTTTGAGTAAATAATATTTTCATCATCAAACTCGTCAGAAATATCTCCTACAATCTCTTCTATAATATCCTCTAGAGAGATGAGACCGCTTGTTCCTCCGTATTCATCAACTACGATAGCAAGGTGGTTTTTCTTTTCCTTAAATTCAGAAAGGAGGTCGTCTAGCTTTTTATTTTCTGGAACAAAGTAGGGCTCTCTTATAAGTTTTGCCCAGTCAAATTCTTTCTTGTTGAGATGAGGTAAGAGGTCCTTAACATAAAGGATACCAGTAATGGTGTCTATACTATCTTCAAACACTGGGATGCGAGAGAAACCATTTTCTGTAATTTGCTTGAGAATGGACAAGTAATCATCATCTTTGTTTAAAGCAAAAACATCCATACGGGGGCGCATGACCTGCTTTGTGTCTGTGTTCCCAAAGGAAACAATTCCTTTTAAAATCTTTTGCTCTTCCTTTGTAGTATCCTCCTCGCTGGTAAGTTCTAATGCTTGTGATAGTTGATCAACATTAAAGCTAGATTTTTGCTCCCCTAGTTTATTTTGTATCAATAGCGTAGCACTTCGCATAGGACTGCTCAAAGGAGTAAAAATAACATCAAGAACTCTTAAAGGATAGGCCATAAAAGCAGCAAACTTTTTATTATTTCTGTTTGCATACACTTTAGGAAGAATCTCACCAAATAGTAAAATTAAGAAGGTGATCAAGACCACTTCCAGGAAAAAGCGTACTTCGACACCTAGGATGGTAGTGGTAAGATTTGCAAAAATTACTTCTCCAAGACTGGCAAAAAGTAAAACAATGGCAATATTAATAGCATTGTTTGCCACCAAAATCGTAGCAAGAAGCTTTTTAGGTTTTGTGAGTAATTTTTTAACCACGAGCATTTTCCTATCTGCAACTTGCTCTTCAGTTTCTATTAGATCTCCAGGAGATAGCGAAAAAAAAGCAACTTCTGCACCACTTATGAGCGCAGAGCAAAGCAATAAAATAAGTAATACCGCAATACTTAAAATACTCGCAGTATCAAGAGCTAGTACAAGAATAAATAAAGGTTCGGGGTCAGGGTCCAAAGCTATACGGGTTAGATTATTTTAAAATGGCAAGTCGTCCACATCACTTGTATCTGTCGCTGGTTGAGCAGGCTGTGAGGGTTGATTTGGGTTGTAGGGTTGTGCTTTAGGTTGTGCGGCCTGTTGTGGCTGTCCCTGCTGCTCTCCCTTAGGAGTGAGAAAGGTAAATTCTTGACATTGTATTTCTGTAGAGTACCGATCCATCCCTTTGTCATCCGTCCACTTTCGGGTTTTAAGTCTCCCTTCAATGTATACCTTGTCACCTTTTTTGAGGTACTTCTCACATACTTCGGCAGCTTTATTACGTACTACAATATTGTGCCACTCGGTATTACTCACACGCTCACCAGTGGTGCGATTTACATACTCTTCATTTGTAGCTAGTGGGAAGCGACCTATACAGTTGCCACCCTCAAAGTAGTTCATCTTTACATCATCACCAGTGTGACCTATTAAAATCACTTTATTTATTGTTCCTGCCATAGTAATGTAAAGGTACTAAATTTAGCTATGTACATAGATTATTCTCTTTTTTTCGCTTTCGCGAAAGCGTAACTCTCCATAAAAAAGATCCTTAAAACCAAGTGATTTTAAGGATCTTAACGTGCAAACTAATTTAAACGATCAGAACTATAATCTTAGTATAACTCTATTTCAAGAGAATAAATCGTTTTACCATCCTTTACTTGAATATCGTACGTGCCAGAATAGGCTTTATTAAAGTTAAACGACTTGTGTATACTCTTTTCTTTGAGAATAGTCTCTGTGTGAATTTTACGTCCCATACCATCTCTTATGACTATCTGTACTGGATTCTCATCAAGATTAAGAAGATTTAAGTGTACTCTGTTATTTTTTTCCTTTTTAAGCACCTTAACTACAGCAATTCCATCAGAAGGAGGTGCGGCGGCAATTACTGGTTTTGATAACAGTCCCGTGATCGCAAATACTAAAATTGCTGCGATGTTGCGTGTGTTTTTCATAATATTCGATTTTTAATAATTGATTACTGATTTTTTACACAACAAATATCTCTGTAAAGTACACTTTGCACTACTAGCATATTTACAGATAGCTGTACATAATTAACCTAGGATGGTTGTATGCGGCAGCTATTGGTTAATTTAGCACATATTTGAGGTAAAATCGGGATGTTGAATTCTTTGAGATCTTTATAGTTTTATCCTGTAAAACAGCCCAAAATGATTTTACAGAAACCTACATTTGAGTCTATAAGTCCAGATTTTGGCAATTCTTTTGCCTATCAGACCTTTGACGCGCGTCACAAAAACCACGTAAACATCTGGCATTACCATCCAGAGATAGAGCTAGTTTATGTAAATGGGGGAACGGGTAGAAGGCAAGTAGGGAGCAATCTATCGTATTATACGTGGGGGACACTTATCCTTGTAGGTAGTAATTTACCCCACTGTGGTTTTACTAATGAATTTACGGGCAATAGTCGTGAGACGGTTATCCATCTCAAGCCAGACTTCTTAGGTCAAGAGTTTCTCAATATTCCTGAAGCTACGAGAATCAAGCGATTATTAAAAATTGCAGATCGCGGTATTGTTTTCTATGGAGACACGAAGAAAGAGGTGGGTGAAATGATGGAAAAGATGGCAGACCAATCAGATTTTGATAGACTCCTGTCACAGCTTGCTATTTTAAATGAGCTGGCCACTACACAAGAATTTAGAATATTAAACGCAGATGGTTTTTCTCTCCTGTCTGAT
Source organism: uncultured Dokdonia sp. (assembly GCA_963922345.1). GTDB lineage: Bacteria > Bacteroidota > Bacteroidia > Flavobacteriales > Flavobacteriaceae > Dokdonia. The sequence goes on from CAWUIT010000113.1 coordinate 8,505, forward strand.
GTAAAAGA
>CAWUIT010000114.1:0-8476 GCA_963922345.1 uncultured Dokdonia sp.
AGTGAGGCATCTTGGTCTGATGTAAAATAGAATAGCTTGGTATCCTCGTTTTGAAAATGATTCAATGTGTAGTCTGTAAGTTGCTTTGCTTTGTTAAGCCAGAGCTCTTCTCCCGTGATCTCAAAAAGAGCTATAAAGGCATCTATAACAGTTGCATAATCTTCTAGATAGCCATTTATGGTGCTTTTACCATCTTTAAAAGTCCGGTTGAGACCGCCATCACTTCTTAAAACATTTTTGATTAGAAAGTGTCCATTCTTTAAAGCGCTTTCAAGGTGCGATTTTTCATTAAAAACACGGTAAGCATCTACGTAACCTTTGATCATTAATCCATTCCAAGAGGTAAGTATTTTATCATCAAGACGGGGTCTTTCTTTATTGCTTTCGCGAAAGCGTAAAAGTTCCCTGCGCCACTTATCCTTTTTAACGTGTAACTCTTCTAAAGTCAAGCCGTGTTCTTTAGAAAAATCTGTATCAGAATCTTGTCTTATAAGTACGTAGTGATCTTTTTCCCACTTGCCATAGCTATTAACATTATAATAGGCTGAGAAAAGTTCAAAATCCTGATCGAGTAGTGATACTAACTCTGCCTTTGTCCATACATAATAAGCGCCTTCTTCTAGCTCACCATCTGGGGTCATACTGTCTGCATCAAGGGCACTGTAAAAACCACCTCCTGAGGTAGTCATCTCTCGTTCTATAAACTGTAGCGTTGTAAAGACGGTCTCCTTATAAAGAGGATTTTTAGTTTTTAAGAATGCGTTTGAGTAAAGGCTTACTAACTGTGCATTATCATAAAGCATTTTTTCAAAATGAGGTACGTGCCACTTTGTATCTGTACTATATCTAGCAAAGCCTCCTCCTACGTGATCGTTTACACCACCGTATGCAATTTGCTCAAGGGTTGTATTTACGTATTCAAGAATTTCTTCATCATTAGTTTGATGTGCATAGCGCAATAGAAATTCATAATTATTGGGCATCATAAACTTAGGTGCTCTATTGAGACCACCTTGACGTGTGTCCCACTGTCTAGCCCATACATTTACTGCTTTCTGTATGGTGTCATTAGTAAATACAGGTTTATCTGGGTTAGGGGTTATAAGATCTACCTGCTGGAGTCCATTTGCTAGTTTATCTGCATATGATACTAGCTTGTTAGGGTCAGTTTTATAGATGGTCGCTACTTGTTGTAACGCGTCTACCCAATCTTCTTTTGGGAAGTAGGTACCTCCCCAAACGGGTCTACCGTCTGGTAAGGCGATCGCATTTAAAGGCCATCCACCACGACCTGTCATTAATTGTACAGCATTCATATAGACATTATCTACATCTGGACGTTCTTCACGATCTACTTTAATGTTTATAAAATTTTCATTCATAAACTTAGCCACCAGTGTATCTTCAAAACTCTCGTGCTCCATAACGTGACACCAGTGACAAGATGAGTAGCCTATGCTTACTAAGATGAGTTTATTTTCTTCTTTTGCTTGAGAGAGTGTTTCATCATTCCAGGCTTTCCAATCTACAGGATTGTGAGCGTGTTGTAGGAGGTAAGGGCTCGTTTCATTGATGAGTTCATTAGTATATGTATGCGCCATGGTATCTTCATTTTGATCCTTACAGCTCGATATTAATTGTGTAACAAGTAGTATATAAAACAAGGATTTTTTCATAAGGTAAAAGTACAAACAAAAAAAGGTCTCACTTTGCGTGAGACCTTGATATTGACTAATCAAAGTAGTTAATTTACTTCAAATGTAATTTTACAATTCATACGATACTCTTTGATCTTACCATCGTCACCTACAACGCAGTTTTGCTCATTTACATAGAGTGACTTAATATTCTTGATAGATTTGCTTGCGTGTTTAAGAGCATTTTCTGCTGCTCCTTCCCAACTCTCCTTTGAGCTTGCTAATACTTCAATAACTTTTAATACTGCCATAATATTTGTTTTTAAGATTATACTTAGTCAACTAAATTTACATAAATCATTGGTAATTAGACCTAATTTCTTCATGAGCTGCTACAAATCAAAATGATCAAGATCATAATAATAGTAGTAGGAGGCCTGGTCTAAACCCTTATCCTTCTCATCCTCCAGAAGAGCCACCACCGCCAAAACCGCCGCGTCCCATATTACTTAAAATTATAACATCTAGTAATGAACCACCTATAGATCTCTTGCCGCCATTGCGACCGCCACCTCGATGATTATTACGACTTATAACTACAAGAATAATGATAAAGAATATGATCATTATCACGGCTTGTATTGGAAAGTCTGAGCTGCTTTTTCTACTGCCTTGAAAATTACCTTGAAGCCCTTGAAAAATGGCATCTGTGGCTTGATCTAAGCCTGCATAAAAATTCCCATTTCTAAACTGCGGGATCATTATGCGATTTATTATTTGTTCTGCATCACGATCAGATATAATACTTTCAATGCCGTAACCAGTGTTTATATCTACCCTACGATCATCTTTGGCCAGTAGTATTAAAATCCCGTTATCTTCATTTGCTTGCCCTATTCCCCACTTTTGCCCCCATTGTGCACCTAATAAATCAAGACTCTCTCCGTTTGATGTGGCAATAATAGCTACCACTATTTGAGTAGAAGTAGTATCGCTGTATCGTATGAGTTTGTTTTCTAGTGAAGCTTTTTGATCACGAGATAAAAGACCTATATAATCGTATACCGCATCTGGATTTGCCTCAGAAGGTTTTGCAGGTATAGTAAACTGTGCATATGCAAGCTGACTTACTATGAGAAGTAAAAGGAGAGTTATGCTTTCGCGAAAGCGAATAGTATAAGGTGTACATCTCATTAAGAAGTGGTTATTTCATCCGGCAGCTCATTAATGTCATCGTTGTCCCAAGGGAAGTATTTTGAAAGTTGCTCGCCAGCACTCTCTACACCGTCTATAAGTCCGTCTTTAAAATTACCTTGTACAAATTGTGCCAGCATCTTGTTTTTTGTGGTTTCCCAAAATTTGAGAGGTACTGCTCTGTCAATACCAGCATCCCCACAAATGGCAAACTTATGGTCATCTACAGCGACATAAATGAGTACTCCATTTTCATCTTTTGTATTATCCATTTTCAGAAGGTGAAACAACTCCTGTGCTCGTTTGAGCGCATCACCCGTTGTGCGACGTTCTAAGTGTACACGTATTTCACCAGAGGTTTTCATTTCAGCGCGGCGTATGGCTGCAATAATAGCCTCTTCTTCCTCTTTACTTAAAAAATCTTCAACTGTAGAACTCATCTAGCTCCCGAAATCAAATTCTACATCTGGTGCATTTTCTGATCCTGCGTCTGCTTCAAAATAGGCTCGGCTATCAAAACCTAAGATCCCCGCAGCAAGACTCGTAGGAAACATTCTGATTTCAGAATTAAGATCTTTTGCTTTTTCATTAAAGCGATTGCGCTCTACATTGATACGATTTTCTGTACGTTCTAATTCGTTAATCAATTCTTTAAAGTTCTCATTTGCTTTGAGATCTGGGTATCGCTCAAATACGGCTAGTAGTCTAGATAGTGCTGAGGTAAGCCCAGACTGCGCTTGTTGAAACTGTTTAAGTTGCTCTGGAGTAATATTAGAAGGATCAATATTAATAGAGGTTGCTTTAGAGCGTGCTTCGGTTACTTTAATAAGTGTAGATTGCTCAAACTCTGCATATCCTTTTGCCGTATTGACAATATTAGGGATAAGATCTGCTCTACGCTGGTAAGAGCTTTCTACATTACCCCATTGCGCGCTTACCTCTTCATCTAGAGGTACAAGTTTATTATTTGTACGAGCGAGCCATAGCCCTCCTATCACGAGTAACCCAACAATTGCAAGGAGTACAATAAGTCCTTTTTTCATAGTGTGATTTTAGTTTAATGATTAGTTGTTTACAATGCTTATTTGTTACATAAGCACTTAGAAAGCAAGGTAAAAAAGATTTTAGACTGTTAAGCGGTAATGTTTTGTTAATCTCTATTTTCTGCAGGTTTGATTAGTGACCTTTGTATTATAATTTAATACTACATTATTGAGTATGGAAGTAAAATTGTCTTACGCTTTTGGTGTGATGGGTCTCGTGGGTATATTATCGAGTATCTACCATATAGTTTCTGGTCGTGATGTATTTTTAAATGTAATCGCGATAATTGTATGCGCCATATTTGTAAGCATCGCTGCGCATAATTATGGTAAGAGAAAGTTTTCTTAGAGGTTACTTTTAATTTCTAGCAATTGTGCCTTCACGCTTTCCAGCTTGCGTATAATCTCAAAATTAGAAAGAATTTCTTTTTTCCCTTCCTTAAGATGAGTTTTTGCACCCTCAAGTGTAAATCCACGTTCTTTTACAAGATGGTAGATAAGTTCTAGATTTTTAATATCCTTTGGCGTAAAGCGCCTTGTACCTTTAGCATTTTTTTTAGGCTCTAAAACATCAAACTCCTTTTCCCAAAAACGAATGAGTGACGCGTTTACATCAAACGCTTTTGCCACCTCACCGATGGTATAATACATTTTTTCTGGAAGGTCGATATACATTAATCTAGGGATTGATTTTCTAAAGACGCTGCGGTGAGCATAATATCATATTCTTCTGGCGTGAGGTCATTATGGTAAAAGTTTACAGGATTTAAAACAACTCCGTTTTTCCAAACTTCGTAATGTAAATGAGGGCCAGAAGATAGACCTGTATTACCTACATAGCCTATTATTTCCCCACGTTTTACATTTTGACCTACACGAGCTTCATACTTACTCATATGAGCATAATATGTTTTGTAACCAAAACCGTGTTCGATAATAACCATTTTACCATAGCCACTCCCAAGACCTACTTTAGTAACCTTTCCATCACCAGTAGCATAGATAGGTGTACCCGTAGGTGCTGTAAAATCCATCCCATTATGCATCTTACGATATTTTAAAATAGGATGTACACGCATTCCATAACCAGAAGCAACGCGAGAGAGGTCTTCATTTTGTACCGGTTGTATAGCCGGTATAGTTTTGAGTAATGCCTCTTTTTCTTCTGCAAGCTTTGCTATTTCGTCCAGTGACTTAGACTGTATGACAAGTCGTTTAGTAATTTGATCAATGCGTTTTGCACTATTCATAATCATAGAAGAGTTGTCATATCCTTCCAATTCTTTGTAACGATTTACACCCCCAAAACCTGCTTGTCTAATCTCGTCAGGGATGGGACTTGCTTCAAAAAGCACGCGATATACATTATTATCACGTTCTTCAACATTGGCAAGCACACGCTCAATCTGATCTAGTTTTTTTTCTTGAATTTCAAACTGGAGTGACATATTGGCCAGTTCTCTCTCTAGCTTTCGTTCTTTTGGGGTGTCTATTCCAGAATTAAAAACTGCAATCGTAATGAGCAGCCCCATAAGGGCAGTAGCAGCAATAAAAATGAGTGCAGCACCAAGCGTTCTCCCTTTTTTTCGTTCTACTTTTCTATAGGATAACGTCTCGCTATCGTAGTAATATTTTACCTTAGACATAAGTTAAAATGCTTATTTTTGGGGTTTGTTTCTGGGGTGCATCCGCTTTCGCGAAAGCGTAATTTTTAACCTCACAAACGTTCAAATATAAAATAAATTATCCACACCTTTCTATCGTATGAAATCTCAAGAGGTACGTAAACAGTTTCTAGAATTTTTTGCATCCAAAAAACATACCATTGTGCCCTCTGCACCTATGGTGCTCAAAGATGATCCTACTTTGATGTTTACAAACGCTGGAATGGTCCCTTTTAAGGAATATTTTTTGGGTAATGCAACGCCTAAAAACTCTAGACTTACCGATACCCAAAAGTGTTTACGTGTTTCTGGTAAACATAATGATCTTGAAGAAGTAGGGAAGGACACGTACCACCATACAATGTTTGAGATGTTAGGCAACTGGTCTTTTGGAGATTATTTTAAGGAAGAAGCAATAGCCTGGGCTTGGGAGTTTCTAACAGAAGTGGTAAAAATTGATCCGGACATATTGTATGTGACAGTTTTTGAGGGAGATACAGATGACGGATTAGAAAAAGATCAAGAGGCGTATAACTTCTGGAAAGAACGTATTGCTGAAGATAGAATTCTCAATGGTAATAAAAAAGATAACTTCTGGGAGATGGGAGCACAAGGTCCCTGTGGTCCTTGCTCTGAGATACATGTAGATATACGATCTGAAGAAGAAAAAAAGAAGGTAGATGGTAAAACTTTAGTTAATGAAGACCATCCTCAAGTTGTAGAGATTTGGAATCTCGTTTTTATGCAATACAATCGCCTTGCAAACGGCTCTCTGGTTAAATTACCTAACCAGCATGTTGATACGGGAATGGGATTTGAGCGTTTGTGTATGGTCCTGCAGGGTGTGCAATCTAATTATGATACGGACATTTTTACACCCTTGATGCGTGAAATCGAGACCATCACTGACCATAAGTGTGGTACAAAAGAAGAGGTTGATGTAGCCGTGCGCGTTATTGCAGATCACGTACGCGCCGTTGCTTTTTCTATAGCAGATGGTCAATTACCATCAAATACCGGTGCAGGGTATGTGATACGTAGAATTTTGAGAAGAGCTATACGCTATGGATTTACATTTTTAAATACACAAGAACCTTTTATATTTAAACTAGTAGCAACGTTAGTAGCTCAAATGGGAGACGCCTTCCCAGAACTTCAATCTCAAAAGAATCTCATTACAAATGTTATTAGAGAAGAGGAGACTTCATTTTTACGCACGCTAGATAAAGGTTTATTGCTTCTAGAAAATATTATAAGTCAAACGCAAGGTGATACAGTCTCTGGCGATAAGGCATTTGAACTATATGATACCTATGGTTTCCCCATAGATCTTACGGCTCTTATTTTGAGTGAGAGAGGTCTCAAGCTCGATGAAAAAGGTTTTGAAGAAGCTCTTACCGTGCAGAAAGAGCGGTCGCGCGCTGCCACAAAAGTAGAGACAGATGATTGGAATATTCTCCATCAAGATGCCGAAGAAGAATTTATAGGGTATGATACCTTAGAGGCAGATGTAAAAATTACGCGTTACCGTAAAACAGAGAGTAAAAAAGAAGGAGCGCTTTATCAACTCGTATTTAATTTGACTCCTTTTTATCCAGAGGGAGGAGGTCAAGTGGGAGATAAGGGATACTTAGAATCTTCGAATGGAGAAGTGATATACATTATTGACACAAAAAAAGAAAATAATGTAATCATCCATCTGGCCAAAAATTTACCTCGCACCCTAGAAGGAACGTTCAAGGCTGTTGTAGATGCAAAGCAACGCAATCGCACAGCGGCAAATCATACTGCGACGCACTTATTGCATCAAGCATTGCGCAAAGTCTTAGGCACTCACGTTGAGCAAAAAGGGAGTATGGTACATAGCGGCAATCTTAGATTTGATTTTTCGCACTTTTCAAAAGTAACAAAGGAAGAACTCAAAGAGGTTGAAGATTTTGTAAATGCTCGTATACGCGAAAATTTATCACTGGAGGAGCAGAGAGCAATACCGTATGACCAAGCAATAAGTGAAGGAGCCATTGCCCTTTTTGGGGAGAAGTATGGAGATGCTGTAAGAACCATACGTTTTGGGAAATCAATGGAGCTCTGCGGCGGTACGCACGTACCAGCAACAGGAGATATCTGGCACTGCAAGATAACTTCAGAAGGTGCCGTTGCCGCTGGGATAAGACGCATAGAAGCAATTACCTCAGATGCTGCAAAAGATTATTTCACCTCAGAAACAGAGGCATATAATGAGGTCAAGGCAAGCTTGAAGGGTAATCAAGACCCTGTTAAGGCAATCCAGAATTTACAAGAAGAAAATGCAGCGCTTAAAAAACAAGTTGAGCAACTCATTAAAGAAAAAGCGCAAAATCTTAGTGGAGATCTAGCTAAGGAGTTTGAAAATATTAACGGAGTAGACTTTCTTGCAAAAAAGGTAGATCTAGATGCAGCCGCAATAAAGGATCTCACATTTAAATTGGGAGAAAATAAAGACAATGTGTTCATTTTATTTGGAACAACGCAAAATGGAAAAGCGCTACTAAGCTGTTATATCTCCAAGGAATTAGTCACTTCAAAAAATCTCGATGCTGGTAAAGTAGTACGCGAGTTAGGTAAGCATATACAAGGTGGGGGCGGTGGCCAGCCATTCTTTGCGACTGCTGGAGGTAAGAATCCCGAAGGCATAGATAAAGCCATAGCAGAGGTAAAAAATTATCTTGTGTAGGCATAAGTCTCAAGACCATACAACTCGAAGCAACTTTATGAAGTTACAAACACACATACCACTAAAGTCCTTCAAACATCAGTTTGGGTATGGTGATAAGTTAGTGCTTTTGGGATCTTGCTTTGCCGAGAATATAGGAGAGAAGCTTGATTATTATAAGTTTCAAGCGATTACAAATCCTTTTGGAATTATTTTCAATCCCATAGCCTTAGAGCGATTAATAGA
>CAWUIT010000115.1:0-8463 GCA_963922345.1 uncultured Dokdonia sp.
TTTGCGAGATTTTTAATAGAAAATAAAGATGAGCCTTATTGTCAAGATTTAATTAAAAAAGGACTTTCTCTTTTTATTGAACATCAAATTACACTGCAATTTCCTGATGCACAAGAAATTCCTATACACTTTGTAGGTTCTATAGGTTTCTATCTCAAAAAGGAATTGAAAGAGGTTTTAAAGGATTTTAATCTTACTCCTGGTAACATATTAAAAAGACCTATAGAAGGGCTTGTTGCTCACCATAAGGAGCATATAATGAAATAATTTCTGGGGAATTATATATAATCCCACTTTATAGTATCTCAAATCGAACTTGATATAGGCTCAAACCAAATATTAGAACCCATAGTATAACCCGAAGCCAGTTTCTTTTTACTAATTGATTAAGATCCTTAGTAGAATGATTATTATTTGATATTCTATTATGGATAGGTACAAACTGAAGTGCGGTAGATACCCAAGTCCCTATTACTAGTATTAAGTAGATTATTTCAATGTATCCCCCATTGTTGAAAAACAAGGCATAAATACTAAAACCCAGCTGTAGTAGCATCAGCGGTCCTACCACCTTTGCAATTTGTCCAGTATATGATAAATGCCACTTGACTAGGTTGTCTCTTTCAAAAAATAAGAAACTAGGGTAAATGGTAAACTGCACCATTAGAATGAGCACCACCAGTCCAAAATCTATTAGTAATTGAATACTAGAGATCACAGCTTCAGACATAGCGCGCTATCTTAACTTTGTAAATCTTTACGATACGTTCTTCTTCTTTTATGCAGTACATGCTCATAATTTTTCCAGAGCTGCTGTATTGCTTTATTTTCTTCAAGTTCAGGATTTGTTTCTACTTGAGTGATCCCTCGACTATTAAAGAGTTCCTGCATCTTTTGAAAGATTACAGCAGTAACACCTTTATTTTGATATTCTGGATCAATTCCTATTAAGTAAAAGGCAGCGGTATCGTTTTTACGCTTTGCTTTGAGAAGATGATAAAATCCAAAGGGAAACAAACTTCCATTGGCCTTTTTTAATGCCTCATTAAAAGATGGCATCGTGATGGCAAAAGCTACGAGTTTACCATTTTTATCTTGAACGCATTTAATAAAATCGGGATGGATATATTTTATATACTTTTCCTTGTAATGATCAATTTGATACTGCTGGATAGGCACAAAGGTGCTCAAGGTATTATACGTTTTATTAAGCAGTTCAAACATCTCGTCCACATAGGGCTTTACGTCTGATGAAGATTTAAACTCTAAAGGACTGAGTTCGTAACGTTTTGCAATAATATCTGCAAATTTTTTGACTTTAGGATTTTGTTTTTCTGGGGGATCAATTTGGATTTTAAATTCAACCCACTCTGCGGCTTTTTCAAATCCTAATTTTTCAAAATGATCTTTGTAGTATGGAAAATTATACCAGGTGATCATCGTATTTTTATGTTCAAACCCTTTGATTAAAATCCCGGCCTTCTCCATATTAGAAAAGCCTACGGGGCCTTCTATATATTCTAATTTATTTTCAAGACCTATTTCAGAAACCTTTGCTAGTAGTGCTTTTGTAACCTCAATATCATCTACAACGTCAAACCAGCCAAAACGCATCTTAGGCTTGCCTTGCTCCTTAATCTCAATGTGATTGATAATAGCGCATATTCTACCTACAGTTTTTGTGGAGCCGTCATCCGCTTTCGCGAAAGCAAGAAAATAATGAGCTTCTGCATTTTTAAAAACTGGATTTTTTGCAGGATCCATACTCTCCAACTCATCTGCCACAAGAGGAGGTACCCAATTAGGTTCATTCTTGTATAGGGTAAAAGGGAACTTTACAAACTGTTTAAGCTCACTAGGGGTAGTCATCTCCTTTAAAGTAATCATTCTCAATATTCAGGGGGATTAATTAATACCATCGCCATCAGGATCAACAGCATCTTTTCGTTTCTTTTTATTGATGCGCTCGGCTTGTCGCTTTGAAGAGCTCTTAGTATCCTCTCCATTGTTGCGATCTTTTATAATCTCATCTTTCTCGTGAAAATCTAATCGATACGATATGCCCGCAGAGATATTATATCGCGAGGGTGTATCCTTGAAGTTCAAAAGTCCGCTTAGGTCAATTTGAAGATTTCTAGTAATTAAGTAAGCTGTTCCAGCCCTTACTAGATAGTCTGAGTAAAGCTCTCCATCAATAAGCTGAAACTCTGCAAAACCTGCAAACTTAGGATTAAATGAATGCGTCAGTGTAGAAATCCAAGAATTTGTTGGAAAATCTGTTCCTGCACGTTCCACTATTACATTATTGACCCATACCCATCTTCCCCAGTTATGCTGGGTAATGAGGGCTGCTGTAGGGCTTACACCTTTATCTGGTCTTGCAAAAACAGCAGGGCTATAACTCAATCTTGTATTTCTTTCAAAATCAAAAGTGGCACTCGCATAAACTGATACTGCTGGGATAAGCGACTTCCATTTAAATCTATTGTTTGCGTGATAGCTATAAAGGTTTACTTCTTTGTCTTGATATTTATAGGGGTCGTATACGAGATACTTTGCACCTAGCTGCAAATTTTCTACACCAGATAGTAATGAATTTTGTGCATTACCAGTCTGGAAAGTAGTTTCATCTCTCTGAAACCTGAAGTGTCCATTTAGTTCTAATTTTTCAAAGATGAGACCATAGCGCAGGGCAAGATTATATCCTAAAACATCTGTATCTGTCTGTCTCAAACTATGACTATCACTACCTATATCAAAGCCAGTTTCTATTTGAGCAACCCCGGTCCCTACACTAAATGCTCCTTGTGATTCTCCTGGTCTATTTGAGTTTATTGTTTCTGTATATTGTCCAGAAACACAAGGTATAAAAGCAAGTGAGAGCAGTAAGAAAAAAGTGTTCTGTAGTTTACACATAAGGGAGTAGGTTAGTATTTCAAATATAGAAGATTTTATCTTTTTTTTAGGCTTCTAGCGGGTATTGTTGCGAGCTATTATTATTAATTTTGGCAAAATTTAAGATTATGTTTCTCATCATAGAGTTTTCTGGTTTTCTCAAAACGCTCGTAATTATCCTTATGGTATATTTTGGCCTACGGTTTTTAGGGAAGCTTTTATGGCCATTTTTTGTGAGGTATATAACAAAAAAAGCTGGTCAGAAAATGGAAAATGCTTTTAAAGGCTTTCAGCAACAGACTAGACAAGAACAAACACCTCCTAAGGATGTTCCAAAAAAATCTTCTAAGGTCGTAGGGGAGTACGTAGATTTTGAAGAGATCGATTGAGAGTTATAACGCTTTCGCGAAAGCATATCTATTGTAATTTATTTATCACAACTCTTTACAATTTACATCTCAGGCTTTTATTGAGGTTGTCTTCTTAAAATATAACTAATTTAGCCTTCATTATAACTAGAGTCATCTCATCAGCCTTACACAATTAAGTGTGTTTCTAAGCAATCAAATTTTACTTTATGTCTACACTTGTACAGATAGTAGTTCTCCCTCACCAAGCAGAAGATGATGATTATATTGCAGAAGTCGCTTTTAAGAAAGCGGGATTACGGGCAGATGATGTGCGAGAGTGGGATATAAGAAAGCGCTCTATAGATGCACGAAAATCCCCAGTTAAAGTAGCTTTACAGGTCGAGTTTTGGAAACAGGGAGAAGTGCGCAGCGATATACCACCCTTTACACCACAAGATGTTTCAAAAGCTAGAAAAATTGCTATTATAGGAGCGGGCCCAGCAGGTTTATATGCAGCTCTAAGGGCAATTGAGGGAGGATTGAAACCTATTATTTTTGAAAGAGGAAAGGACGTAAGAGCACGGAGGAGGGATCTCGCCGCTATTAATAAAGATCATATTGTTAATCCAGATTCAAACTATTGTTTTGGAGAGGGAGGTGCAGGTACCTATTCTGATGGGAAGCTTTATACAAGGTCAAAAAAGAGGGGAAATGTTTTAAAAGCGTTAGAATGGTTTGTGCACTTTGGTGCGGTAGAAGATATTCTTATAGATGCACACCCTCATATAGGGACTAATAAGTTGCCTAAAATAATAACAGCGATGCGGGAAGCCATCATTGAAAATGGTGGAGAAGTACACTTTAATTCAAAACTTACAGATCTCAAGGTAGATAAAGATGCCGTTAAGGCGATCCAGATTAATAATGACAGTTGGATTCACTTTGACGAGATTATATTGGCTACTGGTCACTCTGCAAGAGATATATTTTACCTTTTGCACAAAAGAAATATCAAGATCGAGGCCAAGCCCTTCGCTATTGGAGTACGTATAGAGCATCAACAATCACTCATTGATGATATACAATATCACTCTGATGGTGACAACCCTTACTTGCCACCAGCATCCTATAGTCTTGTTAAGCAGGTAGATGGTATGGGCGTATACTCATTCTGTATGTGTCCTGGAGGTATTATAGCACCTTGTGCAACAGACCAAGAGGAAGTTGTAACTAATGGATGGAGTCCCTCAAAAAGAGATAATCCTTATGCTAATTCTGGGATTGTTGTAAGTGTAGAACCTAAGGATTTACCTAATTATGCAGAAGGAGACCCTTTTGTTTGTTTAGATTTTCAAAAATCTGTTGAAAGGGCTTGCTGGGAAGCTGCTGGAAAGACCCAAGCTGCTCCTGCACAGCGGATGTTAGACTTTGTCGAGGGGCGTATTTCTCAAGACTTCCCAAAAACATCGTACCAACCTGGAATTGTCTCTGTAGATTTAAACCAAGTTTTGCCTGATTTAATTTCAAAGAGGTTGAAGAAAGCATTTATAAGCTTTGGTAACAAAATGAAGGGTTATTTAACTAACAATGCGGTTATTCACGCACCAGAAAGTAGGACATCCTCCCCAGTTTCCATTCCCAGATCGTGGGAGACTTTTGAACACGTAGAAGTAAAAGGTTTATATCCCTGCGGCGAGGGTGCTGGCTATGCAGGAGGTATCATATCTGCCGCAATTGATGGAATAAATTGCGTTGATAAAATCATTGAAAAGTACGAAGCTGAAAAAAATCTTTAAGGTATCTTACTAACATCCAGGTAGATCATCTTAGAAATCTAACTTGTAATAGCGCTTATTGCAAAAGCAATCAATAAACCACTATTTTTACTACGTGAATGATCAAGTAAAAATTATTGAGTGTCCTCGAGATGCGATGCAGGGTATTAAAGACTGGATTCCTACAGAATCCAAAGTGCAATATATACAGTCGCTTTTGCGCTGTGGTTTTGATACTATAGACGTAGGTAGTTTTGTATCACCTAAGGCTATCCCACAGATGAAGGATAGTGCAGAGGTACTTAACGCTCTTGATCTTTCAAAAACAGACAGTAAATTGCTTACCATTGTAGCAAATTTGAGAGGTGCTCAAGATGCAGTGCAGCACGAGATGGTAGACTATCTGGGGTATCCATTTTCAATTTCAGAAAACTTCCAAATGCGTAATACGCATAAAACTATAGCAGAGTCTGTAACACTATTACAAAAAATTATAGATCTCGCAAATTCAAAAAATAAGGAACTCGTTGTTTATATCTCTATGGGTTTTGGAAATCCGTACGGTGATCCTTGGAATGTAGATATTGTAGGGGAATGGACTGAGAAGTTAAATGCTATGGGCGTCAAAATTTTATCCCTATCTGACACTGTAGGCACCTCCAACCCTGAGACTATAGATTATTTATTTTCAAATTTGATTGAGCGCTATCCTCAGATAGAATTTGGTGCACATCTTCATACAACACCCACAACTTGGCACGAAAAAATAGATGCCGCTTATAAAGCTGGCTGTCGTCGTTTTGACGGTGCTATCCAAGGCTTTGGCGGCTGTCCAATGGCAAAAGATGAGCTCACTGGAAATATGCCTACTGAAAAACTAATCTCTTATTTTGCTTCGGCCAAAGCTTCTGATAATATCAATACAATGAGTTTTGAAAGTAGCTATAATGAGGCATTAAAAATCTTTCAGAGATATCATTAATTACGAAGTCTTGATTGTACGCTTTCGCGAAAGCGTAGTAAGAAAAGTGAGAATACTTTTTCTGTTATTTAGTGATAAATAACAATTACTACTCAAAGTGATTTTAGCGCTCTAAGTGCTTTTCAAAAAAAGCTATGGTGCGTTGCCAAGCTAAAGTAGCAGCTTTTTCGTCATAACGAGGGGTTGTATTGTTATGAAAGCCGTGATTTACTCCATCATAAAAATGTGCAGTGTACTTTATGTTATTTGCTTCAAGCACTTTCTCAAAAGCAGGCCAACCTGCATTTACACGTTCATCAAGACCTGCATATTGTAAGAGGAGAGGAGCAGTGATCTCAGCAGCTTGCTCATCATCTGGTTGCCTACCATAAAATGGTACTGCAGCAGCAAGATCAGGTTCTAAGACCGCCATCATATTAGAAATCCATCCTCCAAAACAGAAGCCAACAACACCTACGCTTCCATTACAGTCTTTGTGGTTTTTGAGGTGATGGTACGCCGCTATAAAATCTTCTAGCATCTCGAGTCTATCTCTTTTACGCTGCATTGCTCTACCATCATCATCATTTCCCGGATATCCACCTAGAGGTGTCAGTGCATCTGGAGCTAGCGATAGAAATCCAGCCTTTGCCACACGTCTTCCCACATCTTCAATATAAGGATTAAGACCTCTGTTTTCGTGTACAACAATTACGCCCGGTAGCTTTTGAGAAGCAACAGCCGGTTTGGAATATAGGGCCTTCATAGTGCCACCGCCTTTAGGAGAGTCATACATTATATAATCACTTACGATCGATGCATCTTGTGGATCTACTGTTTGAGTAGTTTTATAATCTGGAGACATAAAACTTAGCAATGCTGGTAGTGTAACTGTTCCTACTGCAAAAACAGATAAGCGTTCTATGAAAATACGCCTGTCAATTTTATTATGTGCATAATCATCGTAGAGATCAAAAACTTCTTGAGCAATATCTTCTTTTTTTAGCGGTTTCATAAAATAGTTTTATTAAATATTAGTCAGCGTATTTATAATCTCATTATCGATACGCTGTATTACCTTGTAAGTAAGAGAATTTAAATCTGCTTTTAGATGTACCTCCTCATTCTTATGTATCCATTTAATTTCAACTTGAGAAGCTTTGCTAGGAATCACAGATATAGTTCCAGAAAAGGCTTTTGACGTATTGCGCAATCTCAAAAGTTCTAATTGTTTTAAAACAACTGGTTTTTGAAGTCCATCTTCAATATCTGATTTAGTTAGGGTTGTGCGGTTAATCTCTTTGTGACCGCCTTCTCCAGCAGCATCAACAGCAGCATAATCATTTTTGCCCGCAAATAAGTCAAGGTACCATACTTGGGGAATACCTGGCATAAATAGTTGTAGGGCGCGAGCGACGAGTAGCTTGTTTTCATTTTCATTTAATGCACTAAAAAATGTGGCATTAACTTGATAATAGGATATTTTATTTCCTTCTGGATCGTATATATTCTTTACACGACCTCCACGTTCGATTATGGTAGCTATAATATACTCTATTTGACTATCTGTAAGAAGTCCTTTGTAATAAGTTCCTTGAGCATCAGTATGCCCTTTGAGGTCTAAAACAGGAATGCCATCGTGGCACCCCAACATATTAACCGTATTATATCCTTTTTTAATCACTTCGTCCATCCAGCTCAAAAGGGCTGTGCTATCAGCAGTTTCAAGAGTATGAATCACAAGGCCAGGAAAGAAAAAATCATAAATTTGATATCCTTTTGATGCCACTTCATCATGCAGTCCTAATCCATACTCTGAGTGTATTTCTGGTAATAATGTAAGATCATACTTTTGAGCGATCTTGTTTATACGTTCCAGATGCTGCCAAGTTCCTGGTTTGTTAAAAAAGTTGGTTTGACCTACCTCTTTGTGTAAATACGCAAATGCATCCAAGCGCAAGATTTTACAACCATAATCACTTACCTTTTTAAGTGTTTCATCATAGAAGTTCCATACTTTTTCTGACTTAGCATTGACATCCATCTGCCCTAAATAGGTGCGTTTACGTTCTACAGCTTTAAGAATACTGTCAGTGTGAGGGGTTACGCTTTCGCGAAAGCGAATATCTTTTAAATCAGAACCTTCATCAATAGCTTTGTTTACCGTTTCAAGTATGTGCGTAACATCATCTTGTGAAAGTGATGAAATATGATCTATATCACTTGCGGAAATAGGGTGATAGGTGATTTTCTGATAAAACGTATTCCAATAAGGTCGCTCGGTACCATCCGGGAATAACACATTAAGCACTGGTAATCCTGGCTTACGCATAAATAACTTATTGAGATATTCTTTTTGAGGTATAGCAACGCCATTTTCCGAGTGACTTGAATGACCCTCCCAGAAATGATTCCAATTGATAAAGAAATCGCTGTATGGCGAATTATCTCCTTGGGCAACCATATCTTTAAATTGGGGAGA